>JAKFVB010000081.1 GCA_021732405.1 Methylotenera sp. | reverse complement strand
GTAGATTCGTACCTATGGGTTGAATCATGTGATGCACATTTTCTATGTTGTAAAAGACAATGACGCCCATTAATATTCCTAACAACAGATAATAAAACCGATGCACTTTCATTAAAAATATACAGGTATTTTTAATGCCTAAACTGTCCGTTTCTTATCATTTTGCTTTATTTGAAGACAATAATTAGCAGACTGTGTATTCCTCATAAAATCACTATTATTTGTTTAACAACGTTTAGCAACTTAACTAAATATTAAGTTTTATATTAAAAGCAAGCAAGACTTAAATATCTCATAATATTTTAATATTACCACCTAAAATCCAAGTTAATTAACCCTAGTAAATTAGTCAACAATTCACTTTTGTGGCATAATAACGCTTTTATTTTTCACGTTAATTGGTTATGTTTAATCATTTAAAAGAAGATATTTCAATCGTTTTTGACCGCGACCCCGCGGCGCGTACGCACTTTGAGATTCTGACTACTTACCCAGGCGTGCACGCGCTGATTATGCATCGCTTTAGTCATTGGTTATGGCAGGCGCGTTTTTATTGGCTTGGTCGGGCTTTTTCACATGTTGGCCGCTTTTTGACGGGCATTGAGATTCACCCTGGCGCCACTATTGGCAACCGCGTGTTTATTGACCATGGCATGGGCGTGGTGATTGGCGAAACGGCCGTGATTGGCGATGACTGTACTTTGTATCATGGCGTAACATTGGGCGGTACATCATGGAATAAGGGCAAACGTCATCCAACCCTAGAGCAAGGCGTGGTGATTGGTGCGGGCGCAAAAGTGCTTGGCCCGATTACAATTGGTAAGAACGCAAAAATTGGCTCAAACGCAGTAGTGGTAAAAGATGTGCCAGAAAATGCCACAGCGGTGGGTATTCCTGCGCGTATTTTAGAGGAAGAAAAAGCAAAAAAACGCGACGAAACGGCGCAAAAAATTGGCTTTAGTGCCTACGCCATTGGGGATGAGAATAATGACCCTATCACTAAAGCAATTCACAGCTTGCTTGACCATGCCAGCAAGCAAGATGCTGAATTGGTTTTATTAAAAGCGCAATTAGCTAAAATTGATGACACAAAAGCGGATGCGGAATTGGCAGAAGCGTTTGCCTCTAAAAAGCACTAAACGTCTTATTTAATTCCACTGAACTTAATGACTTAATAATTGACTAAATTAGTAGGTTATTATACAATTCATGTTAACTATTAAGCCAATAAATCAATATTTATGAGATTAACCACTAAAGGCCGTTTTGCGGTTACCGCAATGCTAGACCTTGCTTTAAACGAAGTAAGCGATTTGGGCGAAAGCCGCCCTGTCACCTTAGCTGGTATTAGTGAACGCCAAGCAATTTCGCTCTCATATTTAGAGCAATTATTTTCGCGCTTACGTCGTCAAGGTTTAGTGACCAGCGTGCGTGGTCCTGGTGGTGGTTATCGCGTGGCTAAGGCGCATGCGGAAATTTCTGTTTCTAATATTATTACCGCGGTGGATGAGTTAATTGATGCCACCCAGTGCGGTGGGCAAGAGAATTGTCACGATACAGGTCGTTGCATGACGCATGATTTATGGGCATCACTTAACCATAAAATTTTAGATTATTTATCGGGTGTGACTTTGGCAGATATGGTTGAAAATCAGCGCCAAAACGATGGTGACTTAACCAATAAAAAGGTACATTTTTCGCCACGCGGCTTGCAGTCTAAAATCAGCCAGACCAAGCCTTGTACGCAAAACACTGGCGAAGAAGTTAACGCTTAAAATGAGCCAAGTTTTTTTTGATCATAACAGCACCACTGCATTAAGGCCTCCAGTCTTAGAAGCGATGTTGCTTTTTATGAGGGAACAACATGGCAACGCGACCAGTCGCCATAGCTTTGGTCGCACCGCGCGTGCTGCTGTTGAACATGCGCGTGAGCAAGTAGCCAATGCGGTGAATGCGCATCCGTCACAAATTGTGTTTACCGCAAGCGGAACAGAAGCCAATAATTTTGCGATTCATGGTATTGCCAGCAATTTGTGTCATGGCCAAATACTCACCAGCGCGGTGGAACACCTATGCGTGTCGCGCCCTGCCCTTGCCATGCAATCGCGCGGCTGGCAAGCGCGTCGTGTGGATGTGGATGCACATTGCAAATTAGACCTGCATCACTTGCATAATGTGTTAGCAACCCCCACTAATTTAGTATCAGTGATGTTAGCGAACAATGAAACAGGCGTGATACAAGATTTAGCTGAAATTGTAGCGTTAAGTCGCCAGTACAAAGCGCTTGTGCATACCGACGCAGTACAGGCTTTGGGCAAAATTGCGATTGATTTTGCTCATTTAAATGTCAATGCAATGACAATATCTAGCCACAAAATTGGCGGCCCGCTTGGCGCAGGCGCTTTGGTGATAGATAAACGTGTAGATATTCAGCCTTTGTTATACGGTGGTGGACAAGAAAAAGGTTTGCGCAGCGGTACTGAAAATGTTGCCGCGATTGTGGGTTTTGGTTTGGCTTGTGAACTGGCTGTTAAGAATTTGGCTGCATTTTCACAACACACGCAGCGTTTGCGCGATTTATGCGAAACAGGCTTGGTTCAACTAGGCGCCACCTTATTCGGCCAACAAGAAAAACGTATTCCGAATACCAGCTTTTTTGCTTTTGAGAATATGGATGGTGAAACCTTGGTGATGGCGCTAGATCGTAAAGGCTTCGCGGTTGCCAGCGGTTCGGCTTGCTCATCTGACAGCACAGAACCTAGCCATGTTCTGCTGGCGATGGGTGTAGATAAAGATTTAGCACGCGGTGCTATCCGCGTGAGTTTTGGTTTAGAAAACACAGATGAACAAGTACAGCAATTTTTAAAAGTACTTGAAAATGAATTGGCACGATTAAGAAACTTAACGGCTGTAGCGGCTTAAAAAC
>JAKFVB010000074.1 GCA_021732405.1 Methylotenera sp. | reverse complement strand
TAGTAATTCCTTAAGTTTCTTTAAATATTAAGCGTAAGCTTAATTACGCTTTTTCTAGACCAACTGGCGGCCAGTTTTCTAATTTCATACCTAATGTTAAGCCTTTAGTTGCTAATACATCTTTAATTTCATTTAAAGATTTGCGACCTAAGTTAGGTGCTTTTAATAGTTCATTTTCGCTACGTTGAATCAAATCACCAATGTAGAAAATATTTTCCGCTTTTAAGCAATTTGCTGAACGCACTGTCAACTCTAAGTCATCCACTGGACGCAATAAAATTGGATCAACTTGTGGTGCAGATTTTACTTCCACTTCGTTTGGCGAACCTTCTAAGTTGGCAAATACAGATAATTGACCAATTAAAATACGTGCCGCATCGCGAATTGCTTGTTCTGGCTCAATCACACCGTTGGTTTCAACATCCATCACCAATTTATCTAAATCGGTACGTTGCTCAACGCGTGCGCTTTCAACTTGATAGCTCACTTTATTGATTGGGCTAAATGACGCATCAACCATGATAAAACCAAGTACACGGTCTTCTTCATCGTTCTTTTGACGCGCTGGCACTGGTTGATAACCACGGCCCATCGCTACTTTAACTTCCAAATTCAGCTTGCCACCTTTTGTTAGGTGAGCAATCACATGATTTGGGTTAACAATTTCAGCATCGTGACCAGTTTCAAAATCGCCAGCAGTCACAACACCTTCTGTAGACTTGCTAAGCGTTAAAATAGTCTCTGTTTTGTTGTTTAACTTTAAAGCAACACCTTTAAGGTTAAGTAAAATGTCTACGACATCTTCTTGTACACCATCAATGGTTGAGTACTCATGTACTACGCCATCAATCTTTACTTCAGTAATTGCGAAGCCAGGGATAGACGACAATAAAACACGACGTAGTGCATTACCTAATGTATAACCAAAACCACGTTCCATTGGCTCAAGCGTAACGCGAGCGCGTAATGGTGTAATAACTTCTACGTCAACAACACGCGGCTTTAAATATTCAGTTGGGTTGTTTTGCATAAAATTCCTTGACGTTATTGGGTGAGTAAGTTTTAACTAAATAATTAGTGTTAACTAATTATTTAGAATACAACTCAACGACCAATGATTCGTTAATGGTTGAAGGCAAATCATCACGCTGTGGCTTAGATTTAAATGTACCTGTAAAGGCTTTCACATCTACTTCTAACCATGATGGGAAACCACGTTGCTCAGCGGCTTCAAGTGCGCCTTTGATACGTAATTGTGCTTTTGAAGCTTCTGCAACAGAAACAACATCACCAGCTTTAACTTGGTATGAAGGAATATTCACACGTTTACCGTTCACTTTAATGCTGTTGTGACGCACGATTTGACGCGCTTCAGTGCGTGAACCGCCTAAACCCATACGGAATGCAACATTGTCTAAACGGCACTCTAAAAGTTGCAGCAAGTTTTCACCAGTAATACCTTTTTGACGATCAGCTTCAGCGTAGTAGCTACGGAATTGACCTTCTAACACGCCGTAGATACGACGTACTTTTTGTTTTTCACGTAATTGCACACCGTAGTCTGATAAACGTGAGTTACGACGTTGACCATGTTGTCCTGGTGGGAAATTGCGCTTTTCAATTGCGCATTTATCCGTAAAGCATTTTTCAGCTTTTAAAAATAATTTCTCACCCTCACGGCGGCACTGACGGCATTTAGGATCTAAGTTTCTAGCCAAAGTAATTCTCCAGTAATCTTTTTGCGCTTAAATGCGACGTTTTTTAGGCGGACGGCAGCCGTTATGCGGCACTGGCGTCACATCAGTAATGCTGGTAATTTTAAAACCAGCAGCATTAAGTGCACGTACTGCAGATTCACGACCTGGGCCTGGACCTTTAATGCGCACTTCTAAATTTTTAACTCCAGACTCTTGTGCTGATTTACCAGCAACCTCTGCCGCAACTTGTGCAGCAAATGGCGTACTCTTACGTGAGCCTTTAAAGCCTTGACCGCCTGATGTTGCCCATGAAAGCGCATTACCTTGACGATCAGTAATTGTAATAATGGTGTTGTTAAATGAAGCGTGCACGTGAGCAATGCCCTCAGCAATATTCTTTTTAACTTTTTTTCTTACGCGTACATTAGCTTTTGCCATGTTGTACTGTCCTTACCTATAAGTCTTACCTAAAACGAATCTTAATAAAATTAAACCGCTAATTACTTAGCTTGTTTAATTGCTTTAACTGGGCCTTTACGCGTACGCGCATTAGTTTTGGTGCGTTGACCACGAACTGGCAGACCACGACGATGACGCACACCACGGTAGCAACCTAGGTCCATCAAACGCTTGATGTTCATAGATACTTCACGACGTAAATCGCCTTCAACTTTTACTTTTGCAACTTCGTCACGCAGCTTCTCAACATCAGCATCGTTAAGATCTTTAATTTTAGTATTAACTAAAACACCAGCTGCAGCACAAATCTTTTGCGCTGTGTTTCTACCAATACCAAAAATCGCTGTTAATGCGATTTCTGCATGTTTGTTATTCGGGATATTAACCCCAGCAATACGAGCCATACTTTAACTCCAAAAACAAATCGCAACTTGTAGCGACCAAAATAAAAAAGCCTTAAATTTTAACAGTTTGTACGGTTTTTTTCAATGCCTAAAAAAGCATGCCGATACAAAACATCTATTCCAATTTAACCTTGACGTTGTTTGTGACGTGGATCTGTACAAATAATACGTACCACACCACGGCGACGAACAACTTTACAATTGCGGCACAATGCTTTAACTGATGCACGAACTCTCATAATTTACCTCTACACTACCAAAATATATAATTTTAAAACTACTTAACACGGAAAGTAATCCGCGCTCTTGTTAAATCATAAGGTGTCATTTCAACTGTCACCTTATCACCGGGTAAAATTCTGATGTAATGCATACGCATCTTGCCAGAAATATAACCTAGTACGGTATGTCCATTTTCTAACTTTACTTTAAAAGTCGCATTCGGTAGATTTTCTACAATCTCACCTTGCAGTTCAATGCGGTCTTCCTTTGCCATACTTAAAGTTATCGCGACCCTGCGCTACCTTTAAAATTAGCTTTTTTGAGCAACCCCTCATATTGATGAGACATC
>JAKFVB010000077.1 GCA_021732405.1 Methylotenera sp. | reverse complement strand
ATCACAATCCTAATCAAATACTGTTTACGCATGTTGAATGTCATTCCTAGGATATTATATAAGTTAATAAAAATCAATATGTTATGATGAATTACATATTATTTGTGTTGATTAGAATATCGATATATACTTCAAATATAGTTACAAATTGGTTACAAAAAATAGTTTATGGCTAAAATAAATTTGACGGCTGGACGAGTTGCAAATTTTCAGTGTTCTGAAGGTAAATCGCAAGATTTTCTGTGGTGCATTAAAGTGCCTGGTTTGGCTGTACGTGCAACTCCCGCTTCAAGCATTAATCGATATATATTCCAAGCCAAAGTTAAGGGTAAAACCATGCGTGTAACTATTGGCAAAGTCAGCGCATGGACTATTGAACAAGCGCAAGAAGAGGCGCGACGCCTACAAGTTGAAATAGACAAGGGAAATGACCCACGCCAACAGGTAGCGGATAAAGAAGCCGCCGAAGTTGCAAGACTTGAAGCAGCCCAAGACGACGCAACTGCCAAATTAATTCAAGAAAGGCACGAAACATTAACACTAGGAATGGTTTGGCCTCTGTATATAGAGGCTCGTCGAAAGCGCTGGAGTGAATGGAGTATTAGAGATCATGAAAATATTGCAAGTGTTGGTGGCGTTAAAAAGATACGAGGGAAAGGGTTAACAGAAGCGGCTCCACTAGCATCCTTATTAAATACTAGACTGTCTGAATTAACAGGTATACGGATTGCTGAATGGTTAGCTAAGGAAGCTGAAACTAGACCAACACGTGCAGCATTAGCCTTTCGACTACTATCTGTATTCATAAACTGGTGTGATTCACAAGCCGAATATGCAGGTTTAGTGCCTTATGGAGCATGCAAAGCTCAGCAGGTACGCGATGAAATGCCAAGTAAAAATATTAAAGAAGGTGATTGCTTACAACGTGAACAGCTAGCATCTTGGTTTAAAGCAGTGCGTGAGTTAAACAATATTGTGTTATCGGCTTATTTACAATCATTATTGCTTACTGGCGCACGCAGACGTGAGTTAAGTGCATTACGCTGGGCTGATGTTGACTTTCAATGGTTAAGTATGACCATACGTGACAAAGTTGAAGGAGAGCGAACTATACCATTAACTCCATACGTGGCACATTTGCTGTCAGCTCTCCCAAGGCTCAATGAGTGGGTATTTTCAAGCACCTCGTCCGCCAACGGCCAAATCGCAGAACCAACACCAGCACATAAACGCGCGTTAGTTGCCGCTGGCTTACCTGACTTAACTTTACATGGTTTGCGCCGCTCATTTGGTTCGCTTGCAGAATGGACAGAAACCCCTACAGGCGTGGTTGCACAAATTATGGGACACAAGCCAAGTGCTATAGCTGAAAAGCATTATCGTCGTCGCCCATTAGATTTACTCCGTATGTGGCATGAAAAAATTGAATCGTGGGTTTTAGTACAGGCAAGAATTGAATTTGATTCACAAAAAATTGCAGTGAATGTAGCAATGTAATTTTTTGGAGTTAACAGGCTCTTGTTTTAAATTTAAGGCAAAAAATGAAAATCGAATACTCAACATTACCTGATGCCATTGAATATTTAATTGAAAATACGGGCAGAAAGTGGACTATACAAGATCTATTGAAGCTCGCAATTTATAACTTTCCACTGAATGCAAAGCCTGACAAAGTATCTCCCGTAAAAATCCAATTATTCGATAGCAGTAGTAATCTAGTTAGTACCCAATATATTAATTGGTCAATTGCGATTCTTAACGGAGAGCAAATGGAACAATTGTTAAAAATTGGCACCACTAGCGCGAAATTTGCTGATGGAAATGATCAAATAATTTTTGCTAAACTCCCTGAACAGGATGACCCGTATGATTTAGACGAAATGGAGTATTTGCAAAAATGTGAGTTCGCCCCACCCATTATTGTAAATATTGATATGACAATAGTTTCAAATGAAATAATTGAAAAAATAGTATCTGGAAAAATTGCATGGCCAATTTACCTTCCACCATCAGAGAAAACAGACTCAAACCCAAAGAAACATGTATTTAAGCAAATACTTCAAGAAAATGAAATCTTGGATTGTTTAAAAAAACTTGATTACAAACCAGAGGCTTTGCCAAAGCAAGCTAGTGGAAAAGCAGGTGTTAAAGGAGAGGTGCGGGAGCTGTTGTTACAAAATACTCAGCTTTTTACAATCTCTTCGTTTAATAAGGCTTGGGAAAGGCTACGCGCGGAAGGAAAACTAAAAGAAGCCAACTAGCTTACACCCAATTGGGTTAGGGTGGACGCTTGCGGGGGGGGATGGTTTTTAACTGATTATTGCATCTAAGTGATGTCGCACATGATGTGCTGCCACTAAGTAAGGATGTGATATGACCACTAATATATCAATACCAGCTGGTTTAGCAGCAGTTGCACAAGGCAGAGACACTTTGCCAACTAAAGAAGCCGCACTAGCAATTAATAGAGCAAGCCAAACCATGCGGAAGTGGGCTAGTCAACAAAACGGTCCTATTCGCCCAATTCATATTAATGGGCGACTTGCTTGGAAAGTGCTTGAATTGGCTGTGCTATTGAACGGGGGAGCGAAATGACCCCTTCAAAAAAAATAAAAACCGCAGGCTGTGCAGGCGATGCGGTTCTTAAAAATACAAGCAACAAAATAAATTATAATTTAGTAAATCTTCCTGGTCAATTAGAGCTATTAAAAACGCCACTCACACAAACTAAAAATAAATCATTGATTGAAAATGAGTTACTTAAGCATATTGATAAAATTTTAATTTCATTGCTACCTGCAGGAAAATTCACTGCCACGGATTTTCGTATTGGCGATGTATATGGCAAAGCTGGCAACAGTTTGTCTGTATGCTTGTGTGGAGAAAAAAAAGGGTTATGGAACGACTTTTCCACATGTGATGGCGGCAATTTATTAAGTCTAATTGCAGCTCACTTCAACCTTGAAATTAAATCAAATTTAAAAACAGTTCTTGATAAAGCACAACTAATTTTAGATGGGATTGATGAGTCAAGTCCGACCGCATCAAAACTTGTACTAACGGTGAATGACAAACATTTAATTAAGGTTGCTGATTGGGAGTACCTTAACGCCGATGGATCTTACAACTGGTCGGTGATTAGATACGAAACGCTTGATGGGAAGAAATCCATTCGCCCGTTTAATAAGTCAACAATGTTGCATAGTGCGCCTCCCGAACCACGCCCTCTTTACAACCTTCCAGGGATAATGAATTCTGAAATTATTATTCTTGTGGAAGGTGAAAAATGCGCTCAAGCTTTGATTAACGCTGGGTTTTGCGGCACAACCGCAATGATGGGAGCTAACGCCCCCGCATCTAAAACCGACTGGTCACCGC
>JAKFVB010000018.1 GCA_021732405.1 Methylotenera sp. | reverse complement strand
AGCCAAGTTTTAAGCATATGTTCTTGCTAACATTATCGTCGTTATTGGTCTCAGCATCACTTGGTGTAATTATCAATCTTGCAACATCAACTAGTAGCAACTTTAAACAAGACAGTGCTTTTCTTTAAATAGTTACATTATTGCTAATTAGGTTTGTGTTATTTGCTAAATTTGTTAAGCATCCTGAAAATGGTGCTATCGGTGAAAAAAATTCCATCAAAGTAGTTCTATTTTCAGCAATCATTGAAATATTATTATTCTTACCAATAGGTTTTGTACTTATGGTGCTATTTAATGCTTCACGCTAATTTCTCTAACCCATCACTCAAGCGGGACTGGCTAAAACCAGCCCCTTACTTCAAACGTTAGAGTATGAATTATTAGGATAATCGAATGGATATACTCAAAGAGCTTGGAAAAATGATTATTTCAATTGCCATTGCATTAATTGGATATTTGATAGTAAGACTTGCCCCTGATTTTGCTTTTGCTAGCAGCTCATCAAAAGGAGTAGTTCTTGCTATTTTAGTTGGTGCTGGAGGCTATTTAATTTATCGTATAGGAATTTTAATATGGAAAAAATAGCACTCTCTAACCCACCCATCAAGCGGGACTTGCTACCGCAAGCCCCTTAACTCAAACGTTAAACCTAATTAAGGCAGAAAATCTATGATAAAGAAACCGCTTATTTCAATTCCTGGTATCGCTTTTGTGTTTGCTACGTTGCTCAGCATTACATCTGCATTTGCAGACGAAGTTATTCAATTTAAAACAAAAGGCGAACCAGCTTACTTTGTAAATGATATGCAAAATCCAGAGTTAACACTAAAACGTGGGGTAACTTACCAATTTGAGATGAATGCGGTTGGCCATCCTTTATGGATTAAAACCAATATCAGCGCTGGTAAGGATAACGCCTTTAAAAGTGGGATTACTGGCAATGGCACAGATCGAGGTAAGATTACATTCACCGTGCCTGCCGATGCGCCTGCGGTTTTATACTATAACTGCCAGTTTCATATTGTGATGAATGGCAAGATTAATATTATTGATTAGCCGTTTACGCGAGCAAATTTTAAATGCCTAGCATCTCTTTTGCATGGCTGCGTGTGGTATCGGTAATTTGAATGCCGCCCAGCATACGGGCGATTTCTTCAATGCGTTCCGTGCTACTTAACGCTTGAATATGGCTTAAAGTGGCGCCATTTTGCTGGGTTTTGCTCACTTGCAAATGTTGTGCGGCTTGTGATGCTACTTGCGGCAAGTGCGTAATTACCAACACTTGGCGCTCTGTGCCCAGTTGTTTGAGTAACTGCCCGACTACTTCGGCCACGCCGCCGCCAATTCCTACATCGACTTCATCGAAAATCATGCATGGCACACTGCCTTGAGAGGCAGTTGTGACATGCAAGGCCAAGCTAATTCTAGATAACTCACCGCCTGATGCTACTTTGCTTAATGGTCGCGGCTCTACGCCTGCATGGCCTGCCACTAAAAATTCCACGCTTTCTAAGCCGTTAACTGAGGGTTCGCATGCAAGCAAATCCACACTAAATTGGCCGCCGCTTAAAGATAACCGCTGCATCTCAAGGCTGATTTTTTGGCTTAAGGTTTTGGCAGCTTGTTGGCGACTTTGGCTGAGTTGCTTGGCTAAATCTTGATAAGCTTTCAGCGCTTCGGCTTCTTGTTTCGCTAATGCGCCATCGTTGGCGAAGCTTTCTAGTTCTGCCATGCGCGCTTGGCAAGTCAGTAATAATTCGGTTAATTCTTCTGGTTTACTGCGATATTTACGCGATACGTTATGCACGGCTTGAATACGATTTTCCACTTCTGCAAGCCTTACTGGATCAAGCTCTGCTTTTTGCAGATAACGATTTAGCGCGCGGCTGGCTTCTTCAAGCTGTATCAGTGCGGAATCCACATTATCAGCAGCATCTTTTAATTGCGCATCAAAATCCACCAAGCCAATTAACTTTTGCTGCACTTGTGCCAGCATGCCGCTGATATTCACATCATTATCATCCAGCAATGCAATGCAAGCCTCTAAGCCAGAAAGCAGTGACGCGCCATTGGCTAAACGATGATGCTCTTGCTGAATCTCTTGCCAATCTTCTAAACTAAAATTTAATTGCAGCAACTCGCGCGTTTTATCGCGCAATTCGGCTAGCTCATCGGCATAGGCGGCGGCATTTTTCTCTACTGCCAGCCGCTGCGTATGTAGCGTATGCCAAGTTTTATAGTGTTGAGCGACAAGGCTCGCTAAATTTGTATTTTGCGCAAAATCATCCAAAATTTGGCGCTGCGTTGCGGGCTTAAGTAAAGAGTGATGTGCATTTTGGCTATAAATATCCACCAATAATTCGCCCAACTCTTTCATCTGATTAACCGTTGCCGAAGCGCCATTAATAAAGCCGCGGCTTCGACCATCAGCATAAATCACGCGGCGTAACATTAAGGCATCATCCAACGCAATTTCGTTGTCACTTAACCAGTTTTTGGCGGCTAAATTTTCATTAATCGAAAAAGTCGCGCTAATGTCGGCTTTATCACAGCCAGCACGCGCGATTAAGCCATCGTTGCGCGCTCCCAAAGCCAGCGACAAGGCGTCAATTAAGATAGATTTACCCGCACCCGTTTCACCTGTGAGCGTGGTAAAACCGCGGTCAAACTCTAAATCAAGCTTGTCTACAATAATAAAATCGCGAATGGAAAGTGCTTGTAACATTTTTTATTTATGTCTTGTGTTGTAGCAAGTTTAATTCAATGCTAAAAGTTAAAATGGCAAGGCGACGAGTTGCAGACAGTACGATTAGTACGGCAAAACGAAGGCAACGCCGCCAGTTTAATTTTTTGCATTGAATTTTTAGCCCCAGTTTAGTTTGTTGCGCAACATATCAAAATAACAATACTCGCTTGGGTGCAACAACGTGACTGTTTTCTCAGCACGCTTTACCAAAATTCTATCGCCCATTTCTAGCAAAATTTCAAATTGGCCATCGTAGCTTAGTTGCGCATCATCAGCTTGCACTAAGTTCATTTCAATTTCGCTGGTGCTATTCACTGCAATGGGCCGATTACTTAAGGTATGCGGACTAATCGGCACAATGGCAATCGCCTCTAAATTAGGATGCAGAATGGGGCCGCCTGCGCTTAAGGCGTAAGCGGTGGTGCCAGTTGGTGTACTAATGATTAAGCCATCTGCGCGCTGTTTATGCACAAATTGTCCATCAATTTCAACGGTAATTTCAATCAAACGCAGGCCACTTTTAATCACCACATCGTTTAGTGCCAAGCCTTGAAAAATTGGTTTGCCTGCACGCACCACGCTAGCGGTTAATAGCATGCGCGACTCTAGCTGATAATGATTGGCCAAAATCTTATCCACGGCTAGTAACATTTCTTCTGCGCGTAAATCGGTTAAAAAACCAAATCGGCC
>JAKFVB010000027.1 GCA_021732405.1 Methylotenera sp. | reverse complement strand
CCACTTAATATTTTCATGTTTTAAGACAGACAAGGTCGCCACGCCAAGAGACTGGTATCAAACTGCTGCCTATACTGTGCGCTATCATGTGGTTGAGCGTTGGGTTAGAACATCAGAATCGTATTATGATCAAGACCCCAAGCGTGTTTATTACCTCTCTCTCGAGTTTTTGATTGGGCGCATGCTCACTAACGCTGCACTTAATTTGGGCATGAAAGAAGAGTTAAGTGATGGTTTAGGTGCATTGGGGCGCACCATGGAAGCTGCGGCAGAAATGGAGCATGATGCCGCGCTTGGCAATGGTGGTTTGGGTCGTTTGGCAGCTTGTTTTCTAGATTCGATGGCGACTATGGACATTCCTGCTGCAGGTTATGGTATTCGTTATGAATACGGTATGTTTAAGCAATCCATTGATCATGGTCAGCAAATGGAAAATCCTGATAATTGGCTGCGCTACGGCAATGTATGGGAGTTTCAACGTCCTGAGTCAACTTACGATATAAAGTTTTACGGACATGTTGTGCCTGTTCGTGATGAGCATGGCGTTAAACATCATTGGTGCAATGCCCAGCATGTGGTGGCGATGGCATACGATATTCCTGTGCCAGGCTATGACACCGATACAGTGAATAATTTAAGGTTGTGGAGTGCAAAAGCCACTAAAGACTTTGATTTGCGCCAGTTTAATGATGGTAATTATGAGCAATCGGTAGAAGAGCGTACGGATTCAGAGACGATTTCAAAAGTATTATATCCAAACGATTCGTCTGCATCAGGCCGCGAGTTACGTTTGAAACAGCAATATTTCTTTGTGTCAGCTTCTATTCAAGATATCTTGCGCCGTTTTACCACCACGCGCGAGGTGAAAACTGAAAAAGACTGGGCAGATCTACCCAATAAAATCGCCATTCAGTTAAATGACACCCATCCAGCAATTGGTGTGGCTGAGATGATGCACCAGTTGGTCGATGTTCATGGATTAGCTTGGAATTTTGCTTGGGGATTAGTGGTTAAAATATTTGCATACACCAATCATACTTTGATGCCAGAAGCCCTTGAAACATGGTCTGTTGAATTATTTGGTAGTTTACTGCCAAGACATTTAGAAATTATTTACGAAATTAATCAACAGTTTGTCACCATGGTGAACCACTTGTTCCCAGGTGATACTGATTTGATTAAACGGGTATCAATTATTGACGAAACGCACGGTCGGCGTGTACGCATGGCGCATTTGGCTGTTGTGGGCAGTCACACTGTGAATGGCGTGGCCGCTTTGCACAGTGAGTTGTTAAAAACCACTTTGTTTGCCGATTTCAATAAAATCTATCCGAATAAATTAACTAATGTGACTAATGGCATTACGCCGCGTCGCTGGTTGAATCAAGCCAACCCAGAACTCACAAAATTGATTGCACAAGCAATTGGTGATGGCTTTCAAAAAGACCTCACTAAATTAGTGAAGTTAACACCCTTGGCAGACGATAAAGATTTCCGCAAAGCATTTCGCGCAGTTAAGCATGCCAACAAATTACGTTTGGCGCATAAAATTGAGAGTCTGACAGGCGTTAAATTAAACCCAGACTCTTTATTTGATGTGCAAATCAAACGAATTCACGAGTACAAGCGTCAGTTGCTTAACGTGCTACATGTGATTACCCTATATAACCGCATCCGCAAAGGCGAAGAAAATATGACGCCACGCACCGTTATATTTGGCGGTAAAGCCGCGCCTGGTTATTGGATGGCAAAGTTAATTATCCGTTTGATTAATGATGTGGCGAGTATTGTGAATCACGATCCTGCCGTTGGCGATAAGCTAAGGGTGGTGTTTTACCCAAACTATGAAGTATCAGCGGCTGAGATATTATTTCCGGGTAGCGATTTATCTGAGCAAATTTCTACAGCGGGTACCGAAGCTAGCGGCACTGGCAATATGAAAATGGCGTTGAACGGTGCATTAACGATTGGCACATTAGATGGTGCTAATGTGGAAATTAAAGAAGAAGTGGGCGATGACAACATCTTTATTTTTGGCTTAACTACGCCGCAAGTGGCTGAAACTAAAGCGAATGGCTACAATCCGCGCGATTACTATAATCACAATCCTGCATTAAAAGAAGTGTTAGATATGATGAGTAGTGGCTTCTTTTCACTGGAAGAACCTAATCGCTATCAGCCGATTGTAGATAATTTGTTAAATGGCGATAATTATTTGTTGCTTGCTGATTATGCTAGCTACATTACGTGTCAAGATGAAGTGGCGGCAGTTTATAAGGACCAAGAAGAATGGTCGCGTCGTGCTGTATTAAACGTAGCGCGCATGGCGAAATTTTCAAGTGATAGAACGATTGGTGAATATGCTAAAAACATCTGGCAAGTTGAGTCCTTAAATGCGAAGCCCTCAAAAGCGAAATAAGGTGGCTTAATTTAAAGTAAACCCAGCTACAATTATGACGTTGTAATATAAAGCTAATCTAATATTTTTTATTAAGGCGAACCAATGAGAAAAATAATTTTTACAGCGTTGTTGGCATTATTTGTCTCGCAGGCAAATGCGGTTGCTGTAAGCGATTTGAGTAATGCCGACGCTAGCAATGGTTTAAAAGCAGCATTAATACAAGGCGCAAATAAAGCGGTTAGTAATCTTGGCGCAGTCAATGGTTTTTTTGGTAACAAACAAGTCAAAATACCGCTACCAGAAAGCATGCTAAAAGCTGAAAAAGCCATGCGCATGTTTGGCATGGGTAAGCAAGCCGATGAATTAGTCCTTAAAATGAACCGAGCAGCAGAGGCAGCAGTACCAGAAGCCAAAGCTTTATTAATTGATTCGGTTAAGAAAATGACGTTGGCAGATGCAAAAGAAATACTAACAGGGCCACAAGATGCAGCAACGCAATACTTTAAAAAAACAACATCCTTGCCGATGGGTGAAAAGTTCTTACCAATTGTCAAAAGTGCAACCGAGAAAGTACAGCTAGCGCAGCAATATAATAAATTCGCTGAAATGGGCAGTAAATATGGTTTAGTTAAAAAAGAGGATGCAAATTTAGAGCAGTACGTCACACAGAAAACATTGGACGGTGTTTACTTGATGATGGCGCAAGAAGAAGCGGCTATTCGTAAGGATCCAATAGGCCAAGCCAGTAGTTTGATTAAAAAAGTATTTGGCGCAATTGGTCAATAAGTCTGCTCTCGTTTAAACAGCGCCGCTCATTTCAGCGGCATTTTTTTATTTAAAATCTGTTCGGAAAACTGGTTAAGTTAATCAAGTTTTAATAAAAAGACTCAATACTGTTTGACAGGCACGCACGGTCTTGCTATAGTCTCATTTCTCGGCGGCATGTACGTCGAATCGGACGCGGGATGGAGCAGTCTGGCAGCTCGTCGGGCTCATAACCCGAAGGTCACAGGTTCAAATCCTGTTCCCGCAACCAATAATTCTTGTTTTAAATCAATGATTTAAACTAATAGAATAAGCTCTTTAACAAACTGAACGACTGATAAGTGTGGGTGTTTGTGGTCAAGACAAATTGACTTAGACGCAACGAATGCAAGGTTTCGGCCTTGAATGTTTTGTTGTTTGGTTTAAGTTGATACTCAA
>JAKFVB010000064.1 GCA_021732405.1 Methylotenera sp. | reverse complement strand
GAAATTGGTAGACACAAGAGACTTAAAATCTCTCGACTTTACGGTCGTGCCGGTTCGATTCCGGCTCCGGGCACCAAATAAATTCCAGCAATAAATCGCGTTAACTTAGCTTTTACAAGCAACACTGACTACACGTGTTTGCGTGTAATAATTTTCCATATGGTTGGTTGCATAATAGCCATCTGGGCAAAGATTTTTTGCTGCTTTTTTACAATCCTCCCACGATTCGAACCAGTTGCAATTCACATCTGACCATTGTTCATTTGGGATTTTGGCGTACTGCGTATTTTTAAAACAAGCCGTTAAGGTCATCAACAAAAATATCATTAAGAAACATTTCATGGTAATCACTTTCTGCGATTAATCCTGCATTAGATACACTTAACTTATACGTTATCTAGGAATATTCAGTTTCACTAAATGAGCCTTTCCAAGTCATTAATAATTTCTTCAGAGTGTTTAGATGCATCTACACTTAAGTAAATTTTGCGCAGTGTACTGTTAGGGTCGATTAAAAAAGTGTACCTTTTGGCGATTTTAATGAGACCTAAGTTAGTGAGCGCATTATATTCTTGGGCAACTAAGCCATCTTTATCACTAAGTAGCGGAAACGGCAGGTTATATTTTTTCGCGAATGCAGCGTGGCTAGAACCATCATCCACGCTGATACCAACCACTTTCGCGCCTAGATTTTCTAACTTATGCAAATCATCTCTAAATTCGCAGGCTTCTTTTGTGCAACCGGGCGTGTCATCTTTAGGATAAAAATACAAGACAAGCCAACTGCCTTTAAAGCTGCCTAAACTCATCATCTCACCACTTGCGTTAGGCAAATTAAAGTTAGGGGCTTTATCGTTGACTTTAAGCGTAGCTTGCGACGCGCTAAAATGTCTATAGCCTAAAAAGGCGACAACTAAAATAACGCTGTAAAAAAGTATTTTTGTTAACATGATTATTTCCTCTCATTTTTAAGAGTGCAAAAATCGTTAAAAGTTTAAGCGTTAAATCTTCATATTAGGGCGCTATGAAAATGGTGTCCCCGTCAGGACTCGAACCTGAAACTGACCCTTAGGAGGGGCCGGTGATATCCGTTTCACCACAAGGACACAAAACCTTATTCTAACGTTTTACAGCGCCGCCGTGTTTGACATGCTTGGTATTGTTAAGGATGGTTACAGATTACTTTGCATCCAGCTGTTCCCAGCGGGCAAGCAGTTTTTCTAATAAATTTTCAATTTCAATTAGTCGTGCTTGTAAAGTTTTTAACAGTTCTGGCTGCGATCTATATAAATCACTATCCGCTAGCTGCTGATTAATTGCTGTTTGCTCAAGTTCTAATTTTTCGATTTCAGATGGGATGATATCTAACTCTTTTTGCTCTTTAAAGCTTAGTTTTGAAGTACTTTTAGCAGCCCCAGCTATGTTGTTTGACGTATTTTGCTTGGCTTTGCTCTCATTCACTTTAGTAGCTTGTGCGGCCTCATTTTGGCGCTGTTGTGTAAAACGCAGCCAATCATCATAACCACCGCCGAACTCGGTTAATACGCCATTGCCCTCAAATGCAATCACTTGCGTCACTGTATTTTCTAAAAATGCGCGGTCGTGACTGACTAAAAACAGCGTGCCATTAAACTCTTGCAGTAAGCTTTCTAACAGCTCTAGCGTGTCAATATCCAAGTCATTGGTTGGCTCATCTAGCACTAGCACATTGGCAGGGCGCGCAAATAAGCGCGCTAATAATAAACGGTTGCGTTCACCACCAGATAGCGATTTCACAGGCGAGCGTGAACGTTGTGGCGGAAACAAAAAATCTTCCAAGTAACTGATCACGTGTTTACGTTCGTTGCCAATTTCCACAAAATCAGAGCCTGGGCTAATCGTGTCCGCTAAGGTTGCTTCTTCATTGAGCTGCTCACGCATTTGGTCAAAATAGGCCACATTGATTTTTGTGCCGCGTTGAATGTCACCGCTATCTGCTTCAATATCGCCCAGAATCAGTTTTAATAAAGTGGTTTTGCCGATACCATTTGGCCCTAATAAGCCGATTTTATCGCCGCGCAAAATGCGTGTGCTAAAGCCGCTGATTAATGTTCTGCTGCCATACGCTTTTACTACATTATCTAGTTCAGCAACCAATTTACCGCTGCGTTCGCCCGCATCCAGATTCAATTTCACATTACCTTGGCGTTCGCGGCGTGCCGCGCGGTCTAAACGTAAGGCTTCTAATCGGCGCACGCGGCCTTCGTTGCGGGTGCGGCGCGCTTTAATGCCTTGCCGAATCCAGACTTCTTCTTGCGCTAAAAACTTGTCGAATTTGGCGGCGTGGGTTTCTTCTACTGCGATTAATTCTTCTTTTTTAACCTGATAATTAGAAAAATTGCCTAAAAAATCGGTTAAGTTACCACGGTCCAACTCGGTGATACGCGTGGCTAATCGGTCTAAAAAGCGTCTGTCATGCGTAATAAACAGCACGCTGCCTTGAAAGCTCAACAATAAATCTTCCAGCCACTCAATTGCTTCTAAATCCAGATGGTTGGTGGGTTCGTCCAGCAATAAAACTTCAGGCTCGGCAACAAGCGCGCGACCCAAGGCAACGCGTTTGCGCCAGCCGCCAGAAAGTGTTGACACCAGCGCATCGGCATCTAATTTCAAGCGCGTTAAAACGGTTTCCACACGCGATTGTGCCGCCCAGCCATTTTGCATATCTAGATCATGCTGCAAGTGCTGCATTTTTTCCATCAAACCTTCAATATCGGCATCAGGCATGCCCATATCATGCGTCACTTGGTGATAATCAATAATCGTTTGCTGCAAATCGCCCAAGCCTTCTGCAACCGCTTCGAATATGGTGTGCGTGGTATCCAGCTCTGGTTCTTGCGGCACATAAACCACGCGTGCATTTGGCGCACGCCAAACTGTGCCATCGTCCAATTTAATGGTGCCCGCAATCGCTTTAAGCAAGCTGGATTTTCCTGCGCCATTGCGGCCGATTAAACCGACGCGCTCGCCAGCATCCAACTGAAACGCAGCATGGTCGAGCAGGGCGTGATGACCAAAAGCTAGGGAGGCGTTATCTAAAGTAATAAAAGGCATGAATGATCTTAATTATAAATTGTAAATAAAAACAGCATATTAGCTGCGGATGAAATTAAAACGAGTGGATTTTTAAATGATTGACGATTTAATCATTTTTTAATGTAAATCACATTTGGCAAGTTTTCAAAATGCGCATCACAAGTGAGTAAATGTGCCTTATGCGTCAACGCAGTTGCATAAACAATTGCATCAGCCGTAGCAAGCTTGTACTGCCTATGTAATTCGGCTGCATGCAGCGCAATTTTAGTATCAAGCATGGCTACTACACAGTTTTGCGTGTAAGCAATCACTTGGTCGGCCTCATTTTCGCCTACTTCGCGTGTTAGCCATTTATCGAGTTCCAATTGCACAATCGTTGGTACGATGCACTCAGTAGTGATTGGAAAAAATTGGCTAATCTCTAATTTTAATGGGCTATCGATTAACCATTCAATCCATACGGAAGTATCTACAACTTTCATTTTTAACTTTTGATTATAATTTTGGCATTAAAACCGGTCGTTGCGGTCACGATAATTACTAGGATTTGCATTAACTGCAATGCCATTTAGCTGCGATAAACTTGGTACTGGCATTACCAATATGCCTTTTCCTTTTGGAATAAATACAAACTGTTGACCCGATTGCCAATGCTGTTCTTCGCGTACAGATTTAGGAATAGATATTTGATATTTGCTTGAGAGTGTTGCAATTGCAGGCATTTTTCATACTCCTAAATTATCGATGTTAATAATGTAAGAATGTAACACAAAAGCTCATTAAGCAGAAGTTATGTTAATCAAGTTTTGTTTAACATGGCACGAATACCAGCCATTTTAGACTTTCCAAAATCTTTGCTGGCTTCAACGTCTTTATTAAATGGATTACCAAAGTGACGAATATCAGCGCTTGGCAATTCTGCAATAAAACGGCTCGGCTCGCACATTTGTACCTCGCCCGCGCGTTTACGTTTTTTGCACCACGAGATATTTAATGATTTTTGTGCGCGGGTAATGCCCACATACATTAGCCT
>JAKFVB010000080.1 GCA_021732405.1 Methylotenera sp. | reverse complement strand
TTTACATGCCAAAAACTTTATATTGATTTAAAAATAGTCAGATTAGGTGCTTTAACTTAGTATCTAAATGTTAAAAATTATTAGGATATAAAATTATATTTTCGAACTACAAACGAATAAAAAGTAAGCAAGTAGTGCTGGTGGTTTTGTTGGCCTTAGTATGCTTGGCGGTTTACCTACTGAAGCTAGAAGCAATCGCTTGGTATTATTGGCATGCTTACAAAAATCCTACGCAAAGTCATTCGCTCAATTTAAAAGATTATCAGGTTGAAATTGATGGTTTAGCCATACCGGAGTTGACTAATGCATCAGGATTTACACACAACGCAAAGCGCAATACGCTTTTTACTGTACTGAATCAAGAATCGCAGATTGTGGAGTTGGATATACAAGGCAAGGTGATTCGCAAAATTCAAGTGAAAGGGGTGGATGATATGGAAGGTATTAGCCATATTGCCGATAACCGCTATGTAATAGCCGATGAGCGCGATAGTCGATTGGTGTTAGTGATACTAGATGATGATGCTGTTGAGGTGGATGTGACAAATGCGCCTAAGCTTAAACTTGGCATCAACCCTAAAGGCAATAAGAATTTCGAAGGTGTTTCTTGGGATGATAATCATCAGCGGCTACTTGTTGTAAAAGAGCGCGACCCAAAATATGTGATGACAGTCACGGGATTTTTTGAGGCAGAAATTGGTAAGCCGCTTGATATTGAAATTAAAAAAGTGGAAGCGTTTGAAAAGGCGATTAAGTGGTCATTGAGGGATTTATCCTCTGTAACTTATCACAGTGAAACGGGGCATTTATTGCTGTTAAGCGATGAATCGCGTTTGATTAAAGAATATGATGAAGAAGGTAATGTACATGGAGCAATGGCTTTATGGAAAGGTTTTCACGGCTTAAGTCAGCACATACCGCAGGCTGAAGGCATTGCAGTGGGTTCTGATGGCAAAATATATGTGATGAGTGAGCCAAATTTGTTTTATTCTTTTAGCCCACAATCGCAACAAATTAAATAGTGCGGCATATGCCAGTTAAACCTATGCCGCACTATTGTTAAAGTGCTTGAATGCTTTTTCTTAAGTTTTTTGCCACATTCACCATATTTTGCAAAGCCAGTTTTGTTTCATTCCAACCGCGGGTTTTTAAACCGCAATCAGGGTTAATCCACAGCCGCTTTACTGGCACTACATCTATTGCGCGTTTTATCAGTTTTTCCATGGCCTCAACGCTTGGTACGCGTGGTGAGTGAATATCGTAAACGCCTGGGCCAATCTCGTTTGGATATTTAAACTCGCCAAATGCATCTAATAATTCCATAGCAGAACGCGATGTTTCAATGGTAATTACATCGGCATCCATGGCGGCAATGGCTGGCAGAATATCGTTAAACTCTGCATAACACATGTGCGTATGAATCTGCGTATCGTCGCGCGCTACGCTGGCTGATAACTTAAATGCGCGTACTGCCCAAGCCAAATAGTGTGCCCAAGCCGATTTTTGTAAAGGCAAACCTTCACGCAAGGCGGGCTCATCAATTTGAATAATAGCAATTCCCGCTTTTTGCAAATCATCCACTTCATCGCGAATGGCTAACGCCAATTGCAAGGCCGTGGCTTCGCGCGATTGGTCATCGCGCACAAAAGACCATTGCAGCATGGTAATAGGCCCTGTTAGCATGCCTTTTACTGGCTTTTTACTTAAAGATTGCGCGAAACTAGCAGTGTCAACAGTCATAGCCGTTGGTCTATAAACATCACCAAAAATCACAGGCGGCTTAACGCAGCGCGAACCATAGCTTTGTACCCAGCCATTTTGCGTAAATACGTAGCCTGCCAGTTGCTCACCAAAAAACTCCACCATATCGTTGCGCTCGGCTTCGCCATGCACCAAAACATCCAAGTCAATTTCTTCTTGCTGGCTGATAGCATAAGCAATATGCGATTCCATATCGGCATCGTATTTAGCCTGGCTGATGTCACCTTTTTTAAAGGCAGCGCGGCTGGCGCGGATATCAGGCGTTTGCGGGAATGAGCCTATTGTTGTGGTCGGCAGTAAAGGTAAATTCAATCTTGCACGTTGAATAATTTGTCGGTGCTCAAATTTATTGGTTCGATTTTCATTCGCATTAACCAAGTCTTTAATGCGCTCTTTCACATCCAGATGATGCACGCGCAATGAATTGTGGCGCGCGGTAATTGCAGCGCGCGAAATCGCCAATTCATTTGCGACAGAATCAACACCACTATTCAAGGCTTTGGTGATAATGCGTAATTCATTTAATTTTTCATCGGCAAATGCTAACCAAGATTTAATCTCCTTATCCAAATTCACCTCATGCGCAAGCGTCACGGGTGTATGCAATAAAGAGCAACTAGGCGCAAGCCATAAGCGCTCACCCAGCCTTTGCACCCAAGGCTCTAAAAGTGCCAGCGCTTTATCTAAATCGGTACGCCAAATATTGCGGCCATCGATAATTCCAGCCGATAATATCCAGTAACTAGGAATAGCATTAACCCAAGGCCCCAATTGTTCTGGTGCGCGCACGCAATCGATATGGATGCCATCAATCGGCAATTGGGTGATAAAAGCTTGGTAGCGCGATACGTTGGCAAAATAGGTCGTCAGCAATAGTTTGGGGCGTTGCGTACGAAAATGCGCATAAGCGCGCTCAAACGCTTTTAGCCATTTGTCATCCAGATCCAGCGCAAAAATCGGCTCATCAATTTGCAGCCATTCGATTTTTTTGGCATGTAGCTCTTGCAATAAGTGTGCGTATTGCTCAGCCAGGTTATCTAAAAAATCTAATTTATTCACGCCACGCGCTTTGCTTAAATACAGAAAACTGACTGGACCTAGTAGCACAGACTTAACATTTTTCGATAGCGCTAGAGCTTCATCCAGCTGGCTTAAAAAATCATGCGCGTTGATGGAAAACTGCGTATCGTCATTTAATTCTGGCACGATGTAATGGTAGTTGGTGTCTAGCCATTTGGTCATTTCCATTGCAGGCTGCTCTAGGTTGCCGCGTGCTAGTGCAAAATAAGCATTTTCTGGCGAAATAGATTTTTCACCAAAGGGTAGTTTAGCAAAGCGTTTTGGCTGCGCGCCAAATAAAACCGTGTGGTCCAGCACATGGTCGTACAGCGAAAAATCGTTGCTGCTGATAAAGGCCAAACCGGCCTCCTGTTGCTTTTGCCAATGCGTTTTGCGCAACTCTGCGGCTGTTTTTTGTAAGTCTTCAGATGTGGTTTCTTTGCGCCAGAACGATTCCAGCGCAAATTTCAATTCACGCTTTGCACCCACGCGCGGATAACCCAAGAGATGCGCTTTAATGGTTTTTGTTGTCATGTTATTGCCCTAATTCTGTGTAAGGCATGCATTCTCTAATGACAAAATAATTTAATAAAGCGAAAGTTTTTGTGATAAATTTGAATTAAATTCATATTAGTAAATGCTTATGCTTGAAATACGTCACCTTAAATCGCTAAAGGCCATTGCAGAAACCAGTAAGCTTGGCTTGGCCGCGGAACGTGTTTTTTTAACGCAATCCGCGCTTTCGCATCAAATACGCGCATTGGAGACGCACTATGACATCACGCTTTTTCAGCGTAGCGCGCAAGGTTTGCGCTTTACACCTGCTGGGCAACGCCTGCTGGATTTGGCCAATGAATTATTACCGCTGATTGAAAAATCAGAACGTGACTTGATTCGCTTAAAAAGTGATCAATCGGGTGAGCTTAGAATAGTTTTGGAATGCCATACCTGTTTTGATTGGCTAACACCAGTGATGGACGCGTTCAGGCGTGCCTGGCCTGAGGTGGAGATTGATTTGGTGGCAGGCTTTCATAGTGACCCTTGGCATTTATTGCATGCCGGTAAGGCCGATGTGGTGATTGGTGGCTTGCCAAATAAACTGGATAATTTAGCGCATTTGCCCTTATTCAAATTTGAGATAATGGCGGTATTGCCAATCGACCATGCGTTGCGCAACAAGCCAAGATTGCTGGCAGAACATTTTAGCGGCGAAACGCTAATTACTTACCCAGTGCCTGAAGAGCGTATTGACGTGATTCGGCAGGTATTAAAGCCTGCCAATATTCAATTTAATCGCCGCACCGCAGAGTTGACCATTGCAATCATGCAGCTAGTCGCCAGTCGCCGCGGTTTGGCCGCCTTACCCAATTGGGGCATTCAAAGCTATATAGAGCATGATTATGTGCTGGCAAAAGCCATTGGCGCTAAAGGTTTATGGTCTGAGCTATATGCAATTGGCACCAATGAGATGATGGCGCGACCATATGCCAAAGATTTGGCGCGTATTATTCGCGATGTATGCGCAGAAAAGCTAGCGGGTATTAAATTACTGTAGCGATTATTAAAAAGTAGTTGTCACAAAGCTGTCACAAAAAATCACTATTCTCTGCTTAATTCACCTAGCT
>JAKFVB010000061.1 GCA_021732405.1 Methylotenera sp. | reverse complement strand
GCCAAATGTATCGGCACCGTTTTGTGCACGTCCTACCCATTGCGTGACAGACTTAACACCTTTTATATCGCCAATTACTTTAGCCACTTGCTTGCCCAAGCGCAAAGATTCTGTTTCAGAAGTGCCGGGTACGGCTGTCATGTGCATAATAAAATGGCCTTCATGCAAAGCAGGAATAAACTGACTTTTAAATAAAGGCAAAATGCCTAAGCCAATGGCAATAAAAATAAAGCTAATTGATAAAATGAGTTTGTAATGCTTTTCAATTTTGTACAGCAAGCGTACATAGCCACGTTTAATCCACTTAATCATCGGTGAATCTTCGCTAGATAATTCGGCATTACCCAGCATCAGATAACAAAGCGCAGGGGTTAGGGTAAGCGCCACCACCAGTGAGGCAATAATGGCTGCAATATAAGCAAAACCAAGTGGTGCGAATAATTTGCCGGCCACGCCACTTAAGGTGAGTAGTGGCATAAATACCAAGGCCACAATAATGGTGGCATAAACTACAGAGCTACGTACTTCCATTGATGCGTTATAAACCACTTGATAAATGGGTATTGGCTGGGCTAGCAAACGATTTTCGCGCAGGCGCCTAAAAATATTCTCAGTATCAATAATCGCATCATCCACTACCTCGCCCAATGCAATTGCCAAGCCGCCTAGCACCATAATATTAAGACCAATATCAAAATAGCGCATGACGACAATGGCGGTGAGTAAAGAAAGTGGGATGGCAGTAGCGGAGATAAACGCCGTGCGCACATTAAACAAAAACAAAAATAAAATGGTGATGACTAAAATTGAGCCGATTAAAATATCGGTGCGTACCCCATCAATGGCGGTTTCAATAAAGTTTGCAGGTCTAAATAAACCTTCATGTAAGGTTACTTTTTCTGCAGCCAATGTAGGTTTGAGTTCTTGAATCGCTTCCTCAATTGCAAGCGTTACCGCATGTGTATTAGCGCCCAGCTGGCCTTGTACAGACAGATAAATACCTGTTTCTTGATTAATCGCTGCGGCGCTAATGGATGGCGCTGCGCCTTCTACTATATTGCCAATATCCCCCAAACGAAGGGTGTGGCCATTTTTATGTAGCAAAGTCGCTTTAGCTAAAGTGGCGGCGGTTGTAGCTTGGCCTTCGGTATTCACAATAATGCGTTGATTACTGTTTTGAATATAGCCAGCGCCGCTAACGCCAGTGGCTTTTTGCGTGGCGATGAGTACATCATTGATATTAAGCTGGTAGCGCACCAGTTTGGCAGGGTCAACTTGCACCTGAAACTGGCGCACTTCGCCGCCGAATACATTGACATCGGCCACACCAGGAATCGCCAGTAAATGCGGTGTAATGGTCCAGTCGACAATCGTGCGTAATTCCATCAAGCTACGTTGCTTCGATGTCACCCCAAAACCTAGAACCGTACTTGCAGAAGAGGTAAGAGGCGTGATATTTGGTGTAATGCCTTTTGGAATCTGATTGGTGAGCGTACTTAATCTCTCAGCCACCACTTGGCGATTTCTGTATATATCCGTCGCTTCGTCAAAAATAACGGTCACAATCGATAAGCCTGGTATGGATTGTGAGCGCATATCCGCCACACCCACGGTGCCAGCAATGCTAGTTTCAATCGGTTGCGTCACCAAGGTTTCGACCAATTCAGCCGATAAACCTGGCGATTCAGTTTGAATAATAATTTGAGTAGGTGAAAACTCAGGAAACACATCTAAATTGGCGCGATTAAGGCTATATAAACCATAAAAAACCATCAAAGTCGCAAGGCCAATGATGACGCCATAAAAGCGGATCGAGAAGCGAACAATTGCCGACATCATGCCAAGTTATCTCTCATGCAGGCTTAATCCGTATCTTTGTTTAATCATCATTTTCGTTTTTAATCAAATACTTAAACTCTTCTGACAGCAATAATTGCGCACCGCTAATCACCACTTCATTTTTCGCATCAATGCCCTGATTGAACCAGCCTGCGTCAATTTCGGTATCAGTCGAAATCGGTTTACGCACAAATTCATTGCTTATACTTTTGCTATCAGCGTTTTTATGTGTTGCATGTTTAAAATAAGCCCAAGACTTGCCTGCGTACCAAACTACGGCATTGCTAGGGATGATGACGCCCTTACTTTCATCCCCAGAAACAGGGTCTACTTCTACATTAACACGCATACCAATCCGCAATAACTCAGATGGAGCGCTGTAATAGAATGTATTACCAAAACCATTTGTATCACTCACAGTAGCGGCAGATACATAAATAGCCGTAACGGGTTTAAATGTTTCTGTCAGAGGGGTAATTTTAATAGTTGAGTTTTTGAGTGGCGATACGGCATTAAGCGGTAAACTAATTTGTACTAACACATTGTTTTTATTTAACAATCCAGACAAATGAGGCGCTAAATCATCACTAAAAGCAATTTTTGCTAACTCTTTGCCCCATTGTAGTTCAACTGTTCTTTGTAAATTTTTAAGTTGTAGTTCGGCGGCAGATATATTATTTTTATCGGTGTTCACGTTGGCAAGTGATTCTTGTACGGCTAAATCAGATACATTTTTGTCATCGTCATTTAATGATTTAAGTCTTTGATATTGTTGTATTTTTTGTGCGCTGCTTGCACGTGAAAGTTGAATGTTGGATTGCAGGTTTAAATATTGCGCTTTTGCCTCAATTAAGCGGTCAATTGATACTACATGACCAAAACTTTTAATCTCGCCTTGATAGGTAGTCCGCTCAATTTTGGCAGTTTGAATACCACTATTCAATTGAGTAGCCAGTGGTAAGGTAATAGTATTAACGCCCTCTAATTCATTGACCCGGCTTGGGCTTTCGATTTCTTCTTCTTGCTCAGTTCGATATTCTTCGTACTCATCTTTACCGTAAAAAATTAAAGTCCAAAATAGCGTGACTATAATCAACGCTTGTAAGCCAACAATAATGGCAAATTTTTTATTCATGGTTTTAATCCCAGTAACGGATAGAATGCATCATTCTTAGGCGCATCGAATAATGGACGTTGCATCAAATCTTCTATATGAATAGCGGCTTTTAAGCAATTAAATTGCAAACTTAATAGCTGCTGCTCCGACGCTAAGTAGAGCAGTTTGTTTTGTGTCAGTACCAAGCGGTCAATCAGTCCTTTATCAAATTGATTTTGTAAACTTTGTTGCTGACTCGCTTGAAAGTTTAACTGTGATTGCGTTTTGTGCATCTGCTGCAAACTTGATTGATAGTTTGCATAAGCCAAATTTAACTCACCAATAATGTTACTTTGCAACACCTCAAATTGAGCACCTTCAATTTCACGTAGGTTGGTCGCTTCTGCAATTAAGGTTGGATTTTTATTCAATAAATTGATTAAGCTACTAAATCCAAGCGACCAAATTCGGTCGCCAAATTCGAAAATATAGCCTGGTGTCAAAGCGATATCAGGTGTTTGTTTAGCAACTTCTAATTTAATCTTGGCTTCTGCGGCGGCATATTTGGCCAAGCTACGACGTATATCTAAACGGTTAAGTAGTGCGTTTTGTTGTAATATTTTTAACTGCTCTGGCGTGTTAAGTAATGTAGATTCTTGGCTTAAAACAGCATCTATTTGAATGGGTTTAATTGAAATACCATTTAACTGATCAAGACTTAATCCTATATCTGTTGCCAAATTGCCGCGAATAGCGATGAGCTGGCTAGATAAAAGATTTGAGGCGATTTCTGTTTTTTGATTCGACAACTTGGCATCATTTAACGCTGTACTAGCCAGCAAGCCCAATTCAACGCGCTTTTTAAGCATGTTAATAATGCTAGCATGCGTATTTAGCTCCTGACTTAATGCCTGCTGAGCCGCAATATTTTCGTGGTAAGCCATCAAATCTTTGGCGATTTGACTGCGTAATTGCCAAGCTATTTCGGCTACTGATAGTTGCGCGGCATCACGCAAGCGTTCAGCTTCCTCAACCTGAATTCCACGTTTGTTATTCGTCACAATCGGAATCGATACATCTAAACCATATGACCAAGGGCTAATATCGCCGTTGGCGCGATTACTACGCGCAGTGGTTGCGCTTAGAGTAGGGTTTTGCCGCTGATTGGCAGTATTAATAGACGTGTTAGCCAACGCCAACTGTGCTTTGGCCACATCTAACTGAGGGTTAAAGTAAAGCGCTGCATATGTTAGCTCATCTAAACCCCATTGCTGAATCGGCCAATCAGAAACAGCATAACCTTGCTTAATTAAGTAGGCTTTAAACGCAACATCTGACAGACTTTTATTCAGAATTTTGGCGCTAACTTGCTTTGCGTCTAAGGGTTTGGCGGTGTATTTTTCTTTAGCGCAACTGGCTGTTAACCCACAAAAAATGAGCAGCATGATGATGAGCTGTATTGGGTGTAGGGTTTTCAGATAGAAGAATGGAGTAATAGAAGTTTACAGGTT
>JAKFVB010000082.1 GCA_021732405.1 Methylotenera sp. | reverse complement strand
AGCAACAGGCGCTAATTCTAATGAGATTTCTCCTGATTCGATTCTGGCAATTTCTAGTACTTCATTAATTAGTTTGAGTAAATGCTGGCCTGCCCCTAGGATAAGCGATACGTTGTCACGTTGTTTTCCCTGTGATAAGTCTTGTTCTAATAATTGAGCAAATCCTAAAATAGCATTCAGCGGTGTTCTTAGTTCGTGGCTGGTTCTGGATAAAAACATGCTTTTTGAGGCACTGGCTTCTTCTGCTTCTTGTCTGGCCTGCATGGAGTCACTGATATTTTTAGCCAGCAACTGCGATGCATGGTCTAGTTCATCGGATAATTGCCCTAGCTCATCCTGACTGCTGGAAGGTAAGTCTAGTTTCTCTGCCTTGGCAAGATGGGCGGCAGAATCTCTTAATAATCGTACACGTTTTACGATGGTGCGAGAGAAAATCCATACAGCCATTAAAGAGCCGATGATGCCAGCTGAAGCCGCAATTAGCGTAATGATAATATGGCGTTTTCGCTGGTCAACCACATCTTGCTGGTCTTTCGCGACTAAAATCGCTTCTTCTGCATTTAGACGCTCAATTTCAATTCTCAATTTATCTAGCGTGCTGACTTGGGATTTGAACTTTGCGATTAAGTTATCTGAAGCGATACTGGATTCATGCTCTGAAAGTACTCTTAAGTCGTGCAAATTTTGTTCAACTAATGGATGAATATTGGCGAGGCGACTTTTCTGTGCTTCACTATCTAGCTGAATTTCCAGTTCACTCAGCATAGTAGGTAGTTTTTTTTCAACTTGGAAGAAGATATCCAGAAAATGCTTATCACCTGTCAGCAAATAATCCCTCACACCAGTTGAGGCTTCAATCAGCATGGTATGTACTTCTTGAATATCGCGTTGATTTTCTAAGGCGATTCTTAGTTTGTTCTCAAGCTGCGTGGATTCTTGTTCTCTTAGATATAGAGAACCGAGCGAAGCCAGCAATACCAGCAAAGGCAATGCAATGACGCAAACACCTTTTAAGCCCAAAGGCAAATCTTGCCATGCCTGTGCAACCCAAACCAGTGGCTGAAAGTGCTTATTTTTAATAGATTGTGTCTGTGAGTTTTTCATGACTGCAACGATGTGAATGGTTAAGACTTATAGCCTAACTCAACCGCCTTAACCGCAGCTTGTGTTCTATCTTTTACCCCAAGCTTACTTAAAACACGCTCAACATGAATTTTAGCCGTGCCTGGCGCAATGCCTAGCTTGGCGCCTAATTCATTATTACTTAAGCCAGACGGTAAAAGCGCAAAAATTTCACGCTCTCTGGGCGTTAATGCCTCTAAAATCGTTTGATCACTTTCGCTGCGTATTGGCCCTTGATGTTGTGATATGGCCAATCCAATCAGCCCTGCAAGCGCTTGAATTGTCTCAATTTCAGCTAATTCTAAGGTGAGTTTTTTGCCAGAAAGCCCAATAATACCCTTACCATATTTGCCCAGTGCAAGTGGAATTAAGCATTCATGATGACTAGCATCGCCATGCGTCCATAATTGCGACCCCTTATTTTCATATAAATTAAGCTGGACGGGATTTTTAAGCATGGTCGCCAATATTCCCATCATGGGAATTCTTGTGCCTATTGGCAAAGTTTGTCCTACCTGATTAAACACAATCAGTTTGCCTGAGTTTTCTATGGCTAATAAGGCGTGTTGTGCTGAGAGTAAACTGCAAAGAGAATGCAAAAGACTATTAGATGTACTCGTACTCCAGCCATGCTCAAATAGTTGTAGGCCAAGATTGAGATAAAGCCTTAGATGCGTATCGTTGGCTTGTGTTTCTTTCAGGCTCTGCCTAAGCGAGCGAGCACTTATTGGCTGTTCAGACTGATTAAGTTGGGTCGCTGTCATATGCCGAATAGTATATACCGTTCTACCTATTTCGGTAGACTTTTACTTTACGAATGCTGTGCATAATGCGCTTCATCGGAAAAGAATTCAATCATCCGAAACAAATTAAAATTAACGTAAATTGGAGAAGAGAAAATGAAAAGTTTAAATTTAGCAGTACTAGTTTCTACAGCAGTTTTGATGGTATCAGGTGCAGCAATTGCTGAAGACACCTACAATAAAAACAGCCATCACCAAAATTTCTCAAAACGCCCATATCATCAACCGCTTCCTGATAGTGCTTATCAAAAATCAAACGAATTTGAAGGCGCAACACTGGTGCGTGGTGAGTTGAGCGAGGAAGAAGCTGCAGTAAACAAAAATAATCAAGTATTGCGCATGAATCAGTTATCTAAACGCCCATACTAAATTATATATTAGGTTAACAAGGAGATTGTGATGAAAAGTATAGGCATTATTGGATTAGCGGCTCTGCTGTTGACCATTGGCGCTGTTCAAGCAGGCGATGGCAAAACCAAAAGTGTCATTAATCAAGATTTGTCAAAACGCCCTTATCAAGAATTACCTGCTGACTCTAGTACCAACAAGGCGGATGATTTTGATGGTGCAACTTTGATTACTGAAGATAATAGCGAAGTGAAAACTGGCCCAACCAAGCATCAACAACTGCGTATTCGTATGCTAGGGCAAAGGCCATACATGGAAAAAAGCGGTGAATAATTAAATAAAGGATACACGGAATAAGTGTCTGCGCGAGCGAATTGCTGCGTTGCAAGCTCACTGTGACCTCGCTGTACAATACGTACTATCTCGGTTTCTGCGTTCCGTGCGCCTTGTACTTCATCTCGCTCAACGACTTTTGTGTATACCCTAAATTAAAAGCGTAATTGTCATGAAAATGGCACTTTTTTTTTGTTACACTGTCATCTAGTTAATAATATTTTGAGGCAATACATTGAAGAATCAAGCATGGTTTAAAGAAATTAAAAGTGATCTACCAGCTAGTATCGTTGTATTTTTTGTGGCACTGCCACTTTGTTTAGGTATTGCATTAGCTTCAGGCGCGCCACTATTTTCAGGCATTATTGCAGGCATTATTGGTGGCATTGTTGTGGGTATGGCAAGCGGCTCGCCACTTGGTGTGAGCGGCCCTGCAGCAGGGTTGGCAGTGATTGTATTTGGCGCAATCAGCACGCTGGGTTCTTGGGAGACATTTTTAACCGCACTGGTGATTGCTGGGCTAATTCAACTAGCTTTGGGCTTTTTTAAAGCAGGATTTATTGCCTACTTCTTCCCAACCTCCGTCATTAAAGGCATGTTAACTGGCATTGGTCTGCTGATTATTTTAAAACAAATTCCACATGCGCTTGGATATGATTTTGAATATGAGGGCAGTGAATCATTTTTTACGGGCGATGGTGAAAATACGTTTTCACTCATTATGAAAGCATGGGATATATTAACCCCAGGCGCATTATTAATCTCTGCTGTATCGCTTGCGATATTAATACTGTGGGATAAGGTTCTTTCTAAAAAACACCGTTTTTTTCAGTTATTACAAGGTCCAATAGTAGTGGTGTTACTGGGCATTTTATTCACTTATTTGTTTCAGCAGCGCATCCTTAACTTCACACTTAGCCCAGACCAAATCGTCACTTTGCCTGTGGCAACCAGCGTAAGTGCTTTTTTCAGTCAGTTTACATTTCCAGATTTTTCGCAATTAACCAACATTGAGGTTTATAAAATCGCAGCAGTTATGGCAATTGTCGCCAGTTTAGAGACCCTTTTGTGTGTAGAGGCGACCGATAAACTAGACCCCTATAAACGCGTTACGCCTACTAATCGCGAGTTAAAAGCGCAAGGTTTAGGTAACTTATTATCAGGACTTGTTGGCGGCTTGCCAGTGACGCAAGTGGTGGTACGTAGCTCAGCTAATATTTCATTTGGCGGAAAAACAAAATTATCCACTATCTTGCATGGATTCTTTTTATTAATCAGTGTCATCACTATTTCTAGTTTGCTGAATATGATTCCGCTGGCAAGCTTGGCCGCCGTATTGATTATGGTGGGTTATAAGCTAGCCACGCCTTCATTATTCAAAAAAATGTATGCCTTAGGCTGGGAGCAGTTTGTACCGTTTATTACCACCATTATTGTGATGCTGTTTACCGATTTGCTCACCGGTATTGCGGTTGGTATGGTGATGGGTATTTTCTTTACGCTACACCACAGTTATCGCAACTCGCACTATATGAAAGATACCCAAACCATGAACAATGGCGTATCGGTTCATCATATTGTGTTGGCAGAGGAAGTTTCATTTTTTAATAAAGCCAGCATTATTCAGGTTTTAGAGGCAATACCAAGCAATGCCAAAGTCGTGATTGATTGCAGCCAATCAAAATCGATTGCTTACGATGTAGCGGAATTTATACGCGATTATCAACTGCACGCCAAATTAAAGAATATTGAGGTAGAAACGATTGGTTTTATACCACCAGCATCTTAATGCTAAGACTTAACCATTAATTGAGTAAACTTTTTTAACTTTTAAAGATAGATAGCCTATGTACAAGCACCCTTTATTAAACCGTGACAAAATGACCCCGCAAGAGGCATTTGATATATT
>JAKFVB010000060.1 GCA_021732405.1 Methylotenera sp. | reverse complement strand
AGGGCGGGGGTAGGTGATAAAGTGTGTGGGTGAAATGGAAAATTTAATCCCACTTTGAATTTAAATTCCGCGGAAAATATAACCTTTGTAATTTAAAGCAGAATGTCTTTCTGAGATTCACAAGCAAATTGTTTAGGTTCAACCCCCATCCCAACCTTCCCCCTAAAATGGGGAAGGAGCTTTAAACCCCACCCTCAAACCCAATTTGCCGCCAAGCCTCATACAGCAAAACTGCAGCACTATTCGATAAATTCAAACTTCTGCTATCGGGCAACATGGGCAAGCGCAGCCGATGTTCAGGCGAAAATTCAGCACGAATCTCTTCTGGCAAGCCGCGCGTTTCTGGCCCAAACACAAATACATCGCCCGCTTTAAATTCTACTTTCGCATAGTTCTGGCTACCTTTAGTAGTAATGGCAAATAAGCGTTTGCCAGCCATCGCTTGTTTAAAATCAGTCCAACTTTGATGTACTTTTAAATGAGCGTATTCGTGATAATCCAAGCCAGCACGCTTTAATTGTTTGTCTTCCAGTTTAAAACCCAGCGGCTCAATCAAGTGCAAATCTGCGCCAGTATTGGCGCATAGGCGGATAATATTGCCTGTATTCGGTGGGATTTCGGGTTCAAACAGGACAATGTGAAACATAAAATACTTTCTTGATTGGCAGATTTATTTTTTAGGGTGAAATAAGTGTTAAGTTTAGAGGCTGAATACCTGTAGAATGCCGCCGCTTGGTGTGGCATTAAATTTTGGCAGTTTACCGTACCCACCGTAAGTTGCGCCGAAATCGTGTATTGGGTAGCTACGTTGTATTTCCATCGTAACGCCTGCGCCACCACCTAAAGCTGAGTAAACGCCAACGTATTGTTTTCCTTTGACCTTATAAGTAAACGGATTTCCTATTACGCCTGAGCCTACTTGAAATTTCCATAGTAGCTTTCCAGAATCGCCATCTATTGCTTTAAACCATCTGTCTAATGTTCCGTAAAACAAGACAGTTGAAGATGTTGATAAAATCCCACTAATAGGATTTCGTTCTTTTAGTTCCCAGTCTACAGTGTGTTTAACCATATTGTAGGCAACTATTTTACCCATGGCTGTTAAATCCAATACTGCCCATGTGGTTCCTGCATAGTTGTCGCCGCTAGCCCACGGCTGGCCAGGTCTCCGGCCTTTGGAATCAACGTCATACATCAACCCATCAAGATTTAAAGGAAAGTACAAGACATTGTTTTTTGGGGAAAAAGCTGCTGGTTGCACACCCTTAGCACCTAAATTACTTGGAATGACGAATCCTGAAACTTCACCAAAATGAACTGACGTTGTATGGCGTGGGTAAGGATTAAATTTATAAGGCACGCCAGTTTTTAGATCCACACTCGTCGCCCAGTTCACAAACGGGTGCACTTTCTCTGCCGCAATCAAACTGCCATTATTAGCTTGCCATGTATAAATAAAGCCATTTTTATTCACTTGCGTGGCGTAGGTTTGGTTTTTGCCTTGCTTGTCTTTCTGCTCAAATAGAATCACTTCATTGGTGGCGTCATAATCCCACTCATCATGCGGGGTGGTTTGCATCGCCCATTTGGCCATGCCTGTATCGACATCTCTGGCAAATACACTGCTGGCCCATTTGTTGTCACCTGGCCGCACATCAGGATTCCAAACGCCTGGGTTACCCGTGCCGTAATAAACCAAGTTAGTTTTGGGGTCAAAGCCAAAATAGCCCGTAACCGCGCCACCGCCATGTTGCCAACCGTCTTTTTCTTGTTGCGGTTTTAGCCACGTTCTAACGCCAAGCTCTGGCTCGTTTATTTTAATTTTATCTAAAGCTAGCGATTTGAATGAGCCGCCTTGTTTGTTGCCGCCATTTACATCTTCATAAACACTTAATGCGTTGTATTGTGGATTGTCTTGGTTAAAATCTGCGCCGATTAATACTTCGGCATCGGGGCCAGTGGAATAGGCTTTCCAAGCCAGCGCGCCATCTTTAAGGTAATACGCTGCCATAAAACAACGCACGCCAAATTCGCCACCTGCACAGCCTGTTAGCACTTTGTCTTTCACCACCATGGGTGCATTGGTATTGGTGGCGCCTGTTTTCGGGTCGGTTACTTGTGTTTGCCACACCACTTCGCCTGTTTTGGCGTTCAGTGCCACCAATATTCCATTATTCTGTTGCAAATAAATCTTGCCATCACCAAACGCTAAACCACGGTTGACGTTATCGCAACACATCACCGCCTGCACGCTGGGGTCTTGCTTAGGAAAGTAACTCCAAATGATTTTTTGGTCATTATTTAAATCGAGTGCATAAATGTTATTAGGAAAGGCGGTATGCACGTACATGACGCCATCAATCACTAATGGCGCACCTTCATGCCCACGGTTGACGCCTGTGGAAAATGTCCAAGCGAGTTTGAGGTTTTTAACATTTTTGGTATTGATTTGGCTGAGTTGGCTATAGCCTTGATTGTTGTGCTGCCCACGTGCGTGTGCCCAGTTATTTGGGTTTGCCATGGCATTGTCTAAATCTGGTGAGGCTTGCAGTTGCAAGGAAATAAGTAATGCCGAAAATAGGTAAATATTATTTTTATTCATTTTATTTGCTCCGTTATTAATTATTAGTGAGGAAGCGTCCTTGCAATTACCCAACATTCTACATGCGTTGCGCCTGCTTGTTTTAAGGTTTTAGCTAGCTCATTTAGGCTAGCGCCTGTCGTCATTACGTCATCTACAATGGCGATGCGTTTGCCACCTAAGTCAGCATTCACCTTAAATGCGCCTTTGATATTTTTAACGCGGTCTTTCAATGGCAGGCTGGCCTGCGGCGGTGTGAGTGTTTGACGAATCACAGTTTTATAATCTAATTTTGCTGTGTTTTTAAGGGTTAAGTATTGATTTAGAGCCCTTGCTATTTCCAGCGCTTGGTTAAAACCGCGCTCTTTTAAGCGTTTAGGGTGCATGGGCATGGGGATGATTAAATCGATAGGATTGGCAGCGTTTGCAACATCCATTTTTTCGCTCAACAGCTGACCAAAAGTATGGCTCAAGCTCAACGTGTCGCCGTATTTATAGCGCTGTATCATGGCGTCAATTGGATACGCATACAGGAATACAGCATGCGTGACATCAAAATCAGGCGGCGAGCTGATGCAGTTGCCGCAAATTTGAGCGCTTGAATTTAAGCCGCATTGCGGGCAACTGCTGGCAGCTAGCCAAGGTAAATCGTTTAAACAGGCTGCGCACAAACCATGATTTTTAGCTTGGCTTGCTGTACATAAAAAGCAGTTTGAGCCTAAAAATCGAGCAGAAAAAAGCTTCAATTTTGACAAATGACTAATTTTTAACCAGTTGTTTATTATTTGCCTCATATTGCCTTTACAGCTTATAATTTGGTAAAAATAGTCATTCACTATTCTAATAAAAATAGCCTGCTTAAACCAAGCGCTAGTTTAAATATTCGCTTAAATCTCAGGTTAAATTGTCGGCAATATCAAAGGGATGCATCATGCTTGAAACGACTAAACATCAAACCCAGCAACAAACCACTGATTCAGTTATTAATACAGATGCATTAAAGCGTAATGCTTGCCAAAGTGATTCGGAGATTGGCATTGTTAACCGCTGGAGCGTAGATGAAATTGTGGCTTTATTTGAGCTACCATTTAGCGATTTGATGCATCAAGCGCAAACAATCCATCGTGCCAATTTTGACCCAAACGCGGTGCAAGTGAGTACGCTTTTGTCGATTAAAACGGGAGGTTGTAGTGAGGATTGTGGGTATTGCCCGCAAGCGGCGCGTTACCACACGGAAGTGGAAAACGAGCCCTTGATGAAGTTGGATGAGGTGTTAGCCGCCGCGCAAGAGGCCAAAGATAATGGCGCCAGTCGTTTTTGTATGGGCGCAGCATGGCGCGGCCCAAAACAGCGCGATTTAGAGCCGGTATTAAGAATGATTCAAGAAGTGAAAGCGATGGGTTTAGAAACTTGTGCCACATTGGGTATGTTAAAAGAAGGCCAGGCAGAGCAGTTAAAAGAAGCTGGCTTAGATTATTACAATCACAATTTAGATACCGCGCCAGAATTTTATGGCGACGTGATTACCACGCGCACTTATCAGGATAGATTGGATACTTTAGGCCGCGTTAGAAGTGCGGATATTCATGTGTGTAGCGGCGGCATTATCGGTATGGGCGAATCGCGCAATCAACGCGCTGGTTTGTTGGCACAACTGGCTAATATGGAACAACCGCCAGAAAGTGTGCCGATTAACTTGCTGACGCAAGTGGAAGGCACGCCACTGCATGGCACGGATGAGTTAGACCCGATTGAATTTGTACGTACGATTGCGGCAGCGCGTATTACCATGCCAAATAGCTTTGTACGTTTGTCTGCAGGCCGCCAAAGTATGCATGAAGGCATTCAAGCTTTGTGTTTTTTAGCGGGCGCCAATAGTATTTTCTATGGTGAAAAATTGCTCACCACTGGCAACCCAGAAGCCGCAACGGATAAAAAATTATTCGCCAAGCTTGGCATTAATAAAATCTAGGTGTGCAAACTCCGCATGCCAAAAAATTTACCTCAAAAATTTGGTTAAGTCATTAATGCTAGCCCCATCAAACCAAGAGCTAAGCTTGTTTTCTGGCTTACAAAAGGAGCTTATTCAGCGCAAAACGGATGGCTTATTGCGTCAGCGCAGACTTTTGGATTC
>JAKFVB010000079.1 GCA_021732405.1 Methylotenera sp. | reverse complement strand
GCTGCTTATGGCGGCGTGTATATTGGGGTTGCCATTGTATGGCTGTGGCTGGTAGATTCGATTAAACCAACCATGACAGATTGGCTGGGGGCAAGTATTTGCTTGGTGGGCGCGGCTGTGATTATTATTGGTGCAAAAAGCGGTTAATTCAATTTGCACTTACGCGTAAAAGTGAGAGGAATTAATCCTAATATCATCATTAAGTAAGTGGATGGTTCTGGTACCGAACTCACAATTAAACCGCCGTTATTAGTGATAGTGTCAGTATTTGAAATTAAGCTTCCTGTCACATCAGGTCTAATGACAATCGAACCGCCCGTGCTATTAAGAATTGCACCTGATGGGATTGAACCAAGACTTAAATTACCGCCAGAATTTGTTTGAAGTAGGCTATGTGTTAGTAGCTGAGTTTTAAGATGCCCCATAGCTGGGGTATCTATAATGTCTGCAGTTAACATGAATCCAGTTCTAGGGTGCCAATCAAATTTGGTGTTGCCTTTAGTTAAAGTACTCGTATTAATTTCTAAGTTTTGAGTAACCCGCCCATCAATTTGAATATTGCCTGCATTCAAATTGATGATTGGAGAAGCAAGTTCAAAATTCGACCCAATAACGATTGAGCCACCCGCTATTAAACTAATCGATGTATCGTTCTGCAGCACACCATCCGTAAATGAAAAATCACCGTCACAACTAGCGCTGTAGCCGTTATCAAGGGAAATGACTAAGTTTGAGCTGCAACTAAAACTGGGGGCTGTGGCTGATGCTATCTGAGGAAGTAAAGCAACTGAAACGCTGATGGCGATAACGGTTTTTATGATTGTTGAGCGCATATTAACTAACTTTATTTATATTAAATAAATGTTAAGCCGCCAAACACTTTAAAGCTATGCGCCGATAAGACTAGAATTTTGAATCTAAACTGTCACAAATAATTTTTATCGCTCAAGCCGCTATTCATCATCCGAAAAACGCTGTTCTTTAAACGGGTCAGCCTCATTATGATAACCACGCACTTCCCAAAAACCGCGCCTATCATGCTCATGCAGCTCAATGGCTTTTAGCCATTTTGCGCCTTTCCACGCATAGCGTTTTGGCACAATCATGCGCACTGGGCCGCCATGTGCGGTGGTTAGCGGATAACCTAATACCGAATGCGCAACGATTACATCATCATCCAGCAAGGCTTCTAGCGGTAAATTGGTGGTGTAGCCATCGTATCCATGCAAAGTCACATAACGCGCATTCTCAAGCGGGTCGGCCATCATCAGCAACTCTTGCGCCTTAACACCTACCCAATCCATATCTAAACGCGTCCAGCGCGTTACGCAGTGAAAATCTGAAACATCTGTTATTTGTGGCAAAGCTTGAAACGCTTCCCAGTCCAGATTCAGCTCGTTTTCTACCAAGCCATAAACACGCAATTGCCAGTTATCTTTATTAATATCCGGCAGAATGCCCAAATCTAGAATCGGGAAATTTTTGACCTCGGTTTGGCCTGCAGGCACGCGAATATCTTGATTCACTTTTCCAGGGGTATTTCCTTTTTTGGCAATAGCAATCTTGCCTGCAATCAGCTTTTTCCAATCTGGCACTGCAATCTCCTCGCGCTTAAGGCACTGCGTTTTTAATTTTTTATGCGGCAGGCTTTTTAAAACTATCAATCAATAAAAGCGCGACACCAACACAAATCGCGCTATCGGCCACATTAAATGCTGGCCAAAACCAACCATTTACATGAAATGACAGAAAATCCACCACATAACCCAATGTAAGCCTGTCATACAAATTACCAATCGCGCCGCCTAATACTAAGGCCAAGCCTAGGCAAAAAAGTTTTTGATGTTGATGTTTTTTAAGCAAATAAGTAATCACCAGCACGGCGACAACTGAAATGCCACTAAAAAACCACTTTTGCCAGCCGCCCGCATCTGCCAAAAAGCTAAATGCCGCGCCTTCATTGTGATAACGCACCAAATCGAAAAAACTGGTGATGGTTAAATGTTCGCCGTATTCAAAAGCGCGCTGAATTAAATGCTTGGTGTATAAGTCTAGCGCAACCACAACTGCGCTAATAGAAAGCCATTTACGCATATTTGCGCACCTCGCCCGCACCAAATAGATTACTTACGCAACGTCCACAAATACTTGGATGCTCTGCATGCGAGCCAACATCTGCGCGGTAATGCCAGCAACGGTCACATTTAGCGTGCGGGCTTGCAGTTACGACCACTTTTTGCTCCTCATCTGTTTCGACTAGGTGCAACGTAGCTCGTGAACTAATCATTACAAATTTCAACTCATCACCCAATGCCGAAAGAGACTCATAACATTCTTTTGATGCATAAATATCTAACTCTGCTTGAAGCGAAGAACCCACCGCCCCACTAGTTCTCAATATTTCTATTTCTTTCATTGCTAATCTTCGTAATCCTCTAATATGAAACCATTTTTTATGTAATTCACTATAAAACTCTTTTAGTTCATGCGCATAAATAGGATCTGCATCATTCTGCCAATTATGTAAAAGTATATTCTCACTATTCGGGTGTAGTATTTGCCACACTTCATCAGCAGTGAAACTCATAATTGGGGCCATAACTCCAGACAAAACCTCAGCTATTCTTAATATTACTGTCTGTGCGGAACGTCGCGCTTGAGAGTTCTCTGCGGTTGTATATAGCCTGTCTTTAAGGATATCTAAATAAAACCCACCTAAAGTTTCTGAGCAATAATTTAATATTGTTTGTGCTACTTTATGAAACTCATAATTATCATATGCAGCTCTACATTGTTCAGATAATTCATGCAGCATACCAAATGCATATCTATCTATCTCAAGCAATTCAGCCACAGGTACACTCTGTGTGGATTTATCAAAATCTGCAAGATTCGCCAATAGAAATTTCATGGTATTGCGAATACGGCGATAGCTTTCTGCCACCCGTTTCAAAATTTCATCCGAAATTGTCAGTTCGCCAGAATAGTCTGTTGATGCCGTCCATAACCGCAAAATATCCGCGCCATAGGTATCCATCACTTTTTGTGGCGCAACCACGTTGCCTTTAGACTTACTCATTTTATGGCCTGCGCCATCCACCACAAAACCGTGGGTCAAGAGCGCGTTGTAAGGTGCGCGCCCATCAATGGCGCAGCCTGTGAGCAAGCTAGATTGGAACCAGCCGCGATGTTGGTCAGAACCTTCCAGATATAAATCAGCGGGGAAACTCAATTCGGGGCGACGTTTTAAAACCGCCGCATGCGTGGCGCCCGAATCAAACCAAACATCTAAGGTATAAGTGACTTTTTTATAGTCGGCTGCATTTTCAGGTGCATATTGCGCCAAAAACGCTGCGCCATCCAAACTAAACCAAGCTTCAACGCCTGATTCTTCAACTAACAAACAAGCCTGCTCTAGTAAATTGGCTGTTTGTGGGTGCGGCTCACCCGTTTCTTTATGCACAAAAAACGGCATAGGCACACCCCAGTTACGTTGGCGCGATACACACCAGTCTGGGCGATTTTTAATCATCGCCTCTAAACGTGCACGGCCCCAGCTTGGGAAAAATTCAGTTGCGTCTACTGCGCTATTGGCATGTTCACGTAAACTTGCACCCGCAGCATCTTGCGAATTCATGCCAATAAACCATTGATGCGTAGCCAACTGCATTAACGGCGTTTTGTGGCGCCAGCAATGTGGAAAACTATGATTTAAGCGCGCACTGGCAAGCAAGGTGCCATTTTCCAGCATCTTAGCCAAAATCACCTTATTTGCTTCTTGTCGACTTAACCCTCTAATTGCCTCAAATTCCACCAATTCACTATTAAAGAATTTACCATCGCCACCCATTAAAATGCGTGGTTTTTCATTTGGGAAGTTGGCTTTCATCACCAGCCAGTCATCGTTACCATGCGCGGCGGCGGTATGTACTAAGCCAGTACCCGCATCCGTTGTCACATGGTCGCCGCAGATAATCGGCACTTGGCGATTATCGAATGGGTGATTAAGCTGCAAACCTTTTAAAGCTTGCCCCTTACATGAAGCAATGATTTGGTAATCTTCTTCCCCATAACGCGCTAAAGTGCTTGTTGCAAGCTCATGCACTAAAATCAAAAGGCCTTTGCTGGTTTGAATCAAATCATAATCCAACTCAGCGTTTACGCTCACCGCTTGGTTAGCAGGCAATGTCCAAGGCGTAGTAGTCCAAATCACCGCATAAGCATCACCCGTCACTTCTACGCCGAACGCATTACCTAATGCCGCGTTATCCACAACTTTAAAACCTACATCAATCGCAGGCGAATTCACATCTTCGTATTCAACCTCAGCCTCAGCCAATGCAGAGCCGCAGTCTACGCACCAGTGCACTGGCTTGCTGCCTTGATACAAGTAACCATTGCTATAGATTTCACCCAAAGCGCGCATAATATCGGCTTCGGTTTTGAAATCCATCGTTAGGTATGGATTATCCCAATCACCCAACACACCTAGGCGAATAAAGTCTTTCTTTTGGCGCTCTACTTGTTCCGCTGCATAGGCGCGGCACAATTCGCGAAACTTGGCAGGGTCAATATTTTTGCCATGATTTTTTTCCACCACCAGCTCAATCGGCAAGCCATGGCAATCCCAGCCTGGCACATACGGCGCATCAAAGCCACTCAAGGTTTTGGATTTAATGATGATATCTTTTAAGATTTTATTCACCGCGTGGCCGATATGAATATCGCCATTGGCATAGGGCGGGCCGTCATGCAGAATAAATTTCTTAGCGCCTTTACGCGATGCACGAATGCGCTCATACAGCTTTTTATCCGTCCACTGTTTTAACCAAGCTGGTTCGC
>JAKFVB010000059.1 GCA_021732405.1 Methylotenera sp. | reverse complement strand
AATGTCTATGACACGCAAAAAGGCAGTTTTTGGGGTGCAAATCAAGAGTTTATAGCGAATAGCCAGTTGGATAATTTGGCCTCATGCCATGCGGCGTTAACCGCTTTATTGGCTAACAAAACTAGTGCAAGTACCAACGTCATTGCGCTGTTCGACCATGAAGAAGTCGGCAGCGAAAGCGCCACAGGGGCAAGCGGCAGTTTTTTAAATGATGTGATTAACCGCATTACAGCGCATGACAACTTGGGTGCCGCAGACAAATTGCGTGCGCTTGCACACAGCTTTTTTATCAGTGCCGATATGGCTCATGCTTACCACCCCAATTTTTCTGGCAGTTACGATGCTCATCATCATGTACTGGTTAATAAAGGCGTTGTGATTAAAAGCAATTGCAATCACCGCTACGCCAGTAATGCGGATACCACAGCGCGCTTTATGCAAATTTGCAATCAAGCAAATGTGCCTTATCAACAATACGTTCACCGTACAGATTTAGGTTGCGGTAGCACAATTGGCCCTATTATCGCGGCGCAATTAGGCGTTGCTACCGTTGACGTTGGCTGCCCAATGTGGGCAATGCACAGTATTAGAGAGAGCGCGGGGGTACTGGATCACCACTATATGATTTGTGCACTCACTCAAGTATTTAACGGCTAATCCATTCTACTTAACCACTTTTGAAGCTTAAATTTTAATACCTTCATTTAATACGGTCATTGACGCTAAGCCTTTAACTGTTTAGGCTTAAGCCTATATTCATTTAACTGTCATCTTGCAAACTTCCTTAGGAATTTTTTATGCTTGCCAAATTGTTGCGCACAAAACCCGTAGAAGCCCATACCAACAGCGGCTTAAAAAAATGTTTAAGTGCTTTTGACTTGGCTTTGCTCGGTATTGGTTGCGCGATTGGTACGGGTATCTTTGTATTAACAGGGCTTGCAGCTGCTACCCAATCTGGTCCTGCGGTGGTTTTATCTTTTGTGTTGGCGGGCGTGGCTTCTGGATTTGCCGCATTAGCTTATGCAGAACTCGCCGCTTCTGTAGGTGGTTCTGGTAGCGCTTACGGCTACAGTTATGTCGCTTTTGGTGAATTGATGGCTTGGATTATGGGCTGGATTTTATTGCTGGAATATGGCGTTGGCGCGGCGGCTGTCGCCAATGGCTGGGCTGGGTATTTCGTTAATACACTAGCTAACTTTAATATTTACTTGCCAGAAATACTCACTAAAGCGCCTATGCTAGGCGGAATCATTAACTTACCCGCCTTTGCCATTATTTGGCTACTGACTATTTTGTTGATTATTGGCGTAAAAGAAAGTGCGCGTTTTAACAACATTATCGTCGTCGTCAAGCTGTCAACCATTGCTATTTTTATTGCCTTAGCAGTTGGTCATTTAAATACCGACAATTGGCAACCATTTATGCCGTTTGGCTGGTTTGAAACCTTGGATAATGGTAAAAATATTGGCGTGCTGGCTGGCGCATCGTTAGTATTTTTCGCTTATTTTGGTTTTGATGCAGTTTCGACAGCGGCAGAAGAAGCCAAAAATCCGCAGCGGGATTTACCCATCGGCTTACTTGCCTCGCTGTCTTTTTGTACCGTTATTTACATTATTGTTTCTGCCATTTTGACTGGCGTTGTGCCCTATACTGAGTTAAATACAGCCTCTCCTGTGGCTTATGCCTTAACAAAACTGGGTTACACATGGGCATCTACACTGGTTGCAACAGGCGTTTTAGCAGGGCTAATCACGGTTCTACTTGTTCTGTTATATGGTTTAACGCGTATTTTATTCGCCATGAGCCGAGACGGTTTGATTTCACCTATTTTCTCTAAAGTGAACCCCGATAGACAAACGCCTACGCGCATTATTTTAATGTGCGGCTTTGTGGTTTCATTAGTTGCAGGATTTTTCCCGCTAGGTGAGCTGGCAGAAACAGTGAATATAGGGACGCTTGCCGCATTTGTCATGGTTTGCGTAGGTGTAATCGTATTGCGTATACGCCAACCTAATTTGCCACGTCCATTTAAAAATCCGTTCAATCCAGTCATCCCTGTATTAGGTATTTTATCTTGCGGCGCACTGATGTTCTTTTTACCAATATCTACTTGGATACGTTTTGGTTTATGGATTGTAGTAGGCATTGTTTTTTACTTTATCTACTCAATCAGGCACAGTAAACTTAACGCTTAAATACTATTAAGCTTCTTTAGCCAATAAAAAAGCCAGCTTTAAAGCTGGCTTTTTTAATATTTATTTGACTATTAAAGCGATAAAATCCATTGAACGATTGTTTTGATGTCTTCGTCTTTTACTTGTGGACTATTTGCTGGCATTGGCATTGGGCCCCAAACGCCGCTACCACCTGCTTTTACTTTTGCAATCATTTTAGCTTCAGCTGTTTTGTCGCCTTTGTATTTTGCAGCAACATCTTTATAAGCTGGGCCTAGTACTTTTTTATCAATACTATGGCAAGCTAAACAGCCATTTTTTTGCGCTAGCGCTTTTGCAGCATCCGCATTTGCTGCGTTTACTTGACCAGCTAATAACATGCCAGCAACCGCGATTGTTGATAATAAAACTTTCATGCTATCTCCTTGAATTACCGTGATAATTTTTGTCTTAAACCTGCAATTTTTTGCATGCTGAATAATACCTGCAATTTAAAAATTCACAATAGCTCTTGCAGGTTTTAAACGCGTGCGTCCGTAAATTTATTCAGAGTTGTTGCAAATTACTCACACTTTAAAAACATACAACGGCTTTAGCTATGCTGACGTTGACATCGCTAATATTGCTACCGATTAAAAATCTTCCACACTGTATTCAGCGGTTAACGTATGAGTTTGGTTAGGATTCACAACAATACTATTTTCCATTGCATTGGCGGTTTCAATACAAACCGTTTGACGCCATTCATCTGCTGTGCCCATATCGCCCATTTGATGAGCTTTATCAGCCCAAGGCGTCCATACAACGGTTGCATTGCTACCTGATTTTGCAACGCGAATTTTGCGATTTAAACCAACATCTTCAATCACACAATCGCTGGTGGTGTTGATATAAACACGATCAAACTCGCTATAAAACTTGATACTGCCATGCTGCATACTGCGCTCATAATTTTGTACTTTGTCAGCATAAATTGACTCTTCTAAACCCGTTAACTTAACCTTTGCAATGTCACTAATATTAAAGTATGTGTGAAATGCCTCACCAATCATAAATGGGTGTGTGCCGTGATTAGTGGTGGATAAATCTAATTTAAGTGTTTCGCCAATGGTCATGGTGAGTGTCAATGTGTATGGATAAGATAATTGTTTTTTACCAACTGGTGTATCCACAATTTGTAAAACCAAGCGTGTTGCACCATTCTGTAAGGTGTCCGCATCAATCAAATGCCAAGGCATCACACGCGCAAAACCATGAGGACAATAGCTGCTATCGGTTGGATGTGCACCAAACCATGGCCAGCAAATCGGCACGCCGCCGCGAATAGAGCGGCCTTGTACATAGCGTGCATTGCTTGACAACCACAATACGGGTTCTACTACATTTTTTGGTTGCCATTGCATCACATGCGCACCTTGCAGCGCGATTTTTGCAGTGGCCAGCGTATTATCGATTTCGATAAATTGCAGGCCATGACTATCTTCACTAAATTTAAGCTCTGGCTTAAATGCAAAGTCTCGGTCTAACAACTGTTGCTCGGCTACTGGATTGTTCATTCGTTGTCCTTACAATTATTCTGGCGCTAAATTTTTAATACGCTGTCAGTATTAATGTCTTATTTCTCAATCTGCGTCACGTCACGTACTGCGCCTCTTGCCGCGCTAGTCGTCATTGCGGCATAAGCACGCAAGGCTAAAGAAACTTCACGGGTACGGTTAATTGGTTTCCAAGCAGCTTTGCCTTTTATTTCCATATGCGCACGGCGGTGCGCCATTTCTTCGTCTGATATCGCTAAATGTATGATGCGATTTGGGATATCAATCTCAATCGTATCACCCTCTTCCACCAAGCCAATCGCGCCGCCTTCAGCCGCCTCTGGCGAAGCGTGGCCGATACTTAAACCCGATGTACCGCCTGAAAAACGTCCATCTGTTAATAGCGCACACACTTTGCCTAAATCTTTCGATTTCAAGTAACTGGTAGGATATAACATTTCTTGCATACCAGGGCCGCCGCGTGGGCCTTCATAGCGAATCACCACTACGTCACCTGCTACAATTTCGTCGTTTAAAATTGCTTCAACGGTTGAGTCCTGCGATTCGAATACACGGGCACGACCAGTAAACTTGAGAATAGAGTCATCCACGCCTGCCGTTTTGACAATACAGCCATCCAAGGCAATGTTGCCGTACAGCACAGCCAAGCCACCATCTTTTGAATAAGCATGCTCAATATCGCGAATACAGCCGTTGGCACGGTCGGTATCTAAATCTGGCCATAACATGCTTTGAGAGAATGCAATCGTGGTTGGAATACCGCCAGGCGCTGCGCGGTAGAATTTTTTCACATCTTCGTCTTGCGTAGTCGTGATATCCCATTTGTCCAATGCTGCACCCATAGTGGCGCTGTGTACGGTTGGAATACCGCGGTGAATCAAGCCACCACGGCTTAATTCTGAAAGAATGCTCATCACACCACCGGCGCGGTGTACATCTTCCATATGGTATTTTTGCGTAGCAGGCGCTACTTTGCTCACGCAAGGCACTTTGCGCGAGATACGGTCAATATCACTCATGGTGAAATCAATGCCCGCCTCATGCGCAGCCGCCAGCAAATGTAATACCGTATTGGTTGAACCGCCCATGGCCACGTCTAATGCCATGGCGTTTTCAAAGGCTTGCATAGTGGCGATATTGCGTGGCAATACTGAGTAATCATCTTGCTCATAATGGCGTTTCGCCAGTTCTACAATCAAACGGCCGGCTTGCAGGAATAGTTGTTTACGCGCGCCATGTGTGGCAAGCGTTGAGCCGTTACCTGGCAAGCTTAAACCTAAAGCCTCCGTTAAACAGTTCATTGAGTTTGCCGTAAACATGCCAGAGCAGCTACCGCAAGTAGGGCAAGCCGAACGCTCAATCGCGTCAGATTTCTCATCAGATACTTTGCTATCTGCAGCAGCAACCATGGCATCGACCA
>JAKFVB010000026.1 GCA_021732405.1 Methylotenera sp. | reverse complement strand
ATATGAATATCGCCATTGGCATAGGGCGGGCCGTCATGCAGAATAAATTTCTTAGCGCCTTTACGCGATGCACGAATGCGCTCATACAGCTTTTTATCCGTCCACTGTTTTAACCAAGCTGGTTCGCGTTTAGCCAAATCGCCACGCATAGGGAAAGGCGTTTCAGGCTGATTGATTTTGTATTTTAAATCTTTGGTGTCTAGATTTTTAGTATCTTGGGTCATGGTTTGATTCTTAGGTTTTAATTCTTAACATCTTGTTTATTAAAATAGCCTCTTGCTACAACAATATCTTGCGCAATTTGCGCTTTTAAAGCGTCCAATCCGCTAAATTTCATTTCATCGCGTATTTTGTGCAGAAATTCCACATGCACGTGCCTGCCATATAAATCCGCATTAAAATCAAGGATATGCACTTCTAATGACAGCTTTGGCACACCTGCAATCGTTGGGCGTACGCCTAAATTGGCTACCGCCTGTAAACCATCTAATTGCCGACCTTGAAATTGAGCTGCGCTCAATTTTACTGCATATACACCCGTTAAGGCAGGCCGTTCATGCTTGATATGAATATTAGCCGTGGGAAAGCCCAGTTCGCGACCGCGTTTAGCGCCATGCACTACTTTTCCGCTGATGCTATAAGCACGGCCCAACAATTCTGATGCAAGTTGCAAATTACCATAAGACAAGGCATCGCGTACGCGCGTGCTGGATATGCGCTCATTGGCAAAATTGACTGGCGCAAAATCAATCAAATCAAATTGATTAGCTTTGAAATCGGTGACTGTTCCTGTGCGCTTGGCGCCGAATCTAAAGTCTTCACCCACCAAAATCGTACTCACCTGAAGTTTTTTTCGCAGGATTTCATCCATAAATGCTTGCGCACTGATGGCTGAAAATCGCTGGTTAAACGCGCATACAAAGGTTTTTTGTACGCCAGCTTCAATAAAATACTCTAATTTTTCGCGCAAATTGCATAAGCGGCTGGGTGCATTCAATGGCGTAAAAAACTCACGCGGATGCGGCTCAAAAGTCATCACCGCTGGGGTCAGGTTTTTAGCATTTGCCACTTCAATCAAACGCTTTAACAAAGCCTGATGACCCAAGTGCATGCCATCGAAATTGCCGATAGCTAATGCAATCGCTGGCTGCTGCGATTGTGGAATATGCCTGAAAACTTGCATTAGTGTTTTACTCGACGCATATAGTCTTTGGGCCTGAAACCTAACAAAAACAGGGTAGCAAAGTAAGTTATGCCGCCCAGCACAACTAGACCACTAATATAGGCTAAGCGTTTCATCAGGCTAAAATTCAGCCAAGCATTTGCATCACCCATCGCGAAATACAGCACAATCGTCATCACGCCCAATGCAGCAAATAGTTTGAATAGAAAAATTAGCCAGCCTGCCTGCGGCTGGTAGATATGCGCTTTACGTAAATGATAAAAAAGCAATGTAGCGTTGATGCAGGCTCCTAAACCGATGGCCAGCGCTAACGCTGCATGGTTTAAATGCAGGCCAAAGATAAAAATCAGGTTCATCAATTGCGTTGCCACCAAAGTAAAAACGGCAATTTTGACTGGCGTTTTAATATTTTGCCGCGCGTAAAAACCAGGCGCTAAAATCTTGACCAGAATTAATCCTAGCAAACCCACGCTGTAAGCAATCAGTGCCTGCTGCGTCATTGCCACGTCAATCGCGGTGAATTTTCCGTAGTGAAACAAAGTCGCCACCAAAGGTGTGGCCAACACAGCCAATGCCACGGCTGCGGGAGCTGCTAAAATAAAGGTCAGCCGCAAGCCCCAGTCCAGCAATTGTGAGTATTCACTATCGTCGCTACCTGCATAGGCTTTAGATAGGCTTGGCAATAATATAGTACCTAGCGCCACACCCAGCACACCTGTTGGAAACTCCATTAAGCGGTCTGCGTAGTACAGCCAGCTCACACTGCCTGTTGCTAAAAATGAGGCAAAAATAGTATTAATAATCAGCGAAATCTGCGCAACCGAAACGCCTAGAACGGCTGGGCCCATCAACTTTAAAATACGCCACATGCCCTCATCATCACGCTTCATTTCAAATTTTGGCAGTAATCCGATTTGCTTTAAAAACGGGATTTGAAAGATTAGTTGTAAAAATCCACCTACAAACACTGCCCAAGCCAATACTTTGATGGGTTCTGCAAAATGCTCGGCAAAAAACAATACCGCCGCGATCATGGCGACATTCAGCCAAACAGGGGTAAACGCAGGGATGCCGAATTTGTTATAGGTATTGAGTACGCCACCCGCCATAGAAACCAGCGAGATAAAGAAAATATAAGGGAATGTGATGCGTAACAACTCAATAGTGAGTTGCATCTTGTCTGGTTCAGCTTTAAATCCAGGCGCGATTAAAGCCACAATCCAAGGCGCCGCCAACATACCCAGCAAGGTCACACCGACTAAAATAATGCCTAACCAAGTGGCTACACGGTTGACCAAACTATGCGTTTCATCAAAGGTGCGCTGGCTTTTGTACTCTGCCAAAATGGGCACAAACGCCTGACTAAAAGCGCCTTCCGCCGATATGCGGCGTAACAAATTAGGAATTTTGAACGCGACAATAAAGGCATCGGTAATCATGCCCGCGCCAAACACACGCGCAATGAGCGTATCGCGCACAAAACCTAATATGCGCGAGATAAACGTCATGCTGCCAACTTTAGCTAAGGCTTTGAGTAAGTTCATTTAATATTTAGAATGGATGACTTAAAATAGGATTTTTTTAATAGCGTGCATTTTAACATGGCGGCATGGCTTTAATTACATGCTTTTTAGTGATTAGTTCTTGCCAAAGAACTTAAAAAACACTATTATGCACGGTTTCGTATTAACACTAACTTACATTAGTCATAGCGCTCTAAGCTATACATTAGGACAATTAACACATGGCAAATACCGCACAAGCACGCAAACGCGCACGTCAATCTGTAAAAGTAAATGCACATAACTCTGCATTACGTTCAACTTTACGTACTGCAATCAAAAAAGTATTAAAAGCAGTAGAGGGTGGCGATAAAGCCGTTGCAATGGCTACTTACCAAGAAAACGTAAGTGTTATTGACCGCATTGCTGATAAAAACATTATTCATAAAAACAAAGCAGCGCGTCACAAAAGCCGTTTAACTGCTGCTATCAAAGCATTATCAACTGATGGCCCAGTAATGTTAACTAAAAAAGCAGCTCCTGCTAAAGCAAAAGCAGCACCAAAAGCGAAGGCAGCAGCTCCTGCTAAAGCTAAAGCGGCAGCAAAACCTAAAGCAGCGCCAAAAGCAAAAACTGTTTAATTAAGCCCAGCTAGATTTAATTAACAAATAAAAAAGCCTCGCATGCGAGGCTTTTTTATTTGTCTGTACGATTTAAATAGCATCTTTTAAATCAGCCCTATATACGACTCACTTTAAATGCAAGTCAGCTTAGCCAATATTTAGCTGACTACGCGCTATTAAAGCTGTATTTAATAACGCTTGTTTATCTTGTGCTTTCAAGCGGCCAATCACTGTGAAGTGTCCCATTTTCCTTGCTTTGCGTGGCTGCTCTTTGCTATATAAATGTAATTTTAGATTATTATGCGCCAAGGCTTTTTCCCAAGCTGGTTCAGCATTATTCACCCAGCTATCGCCCAAAATATTCACCATTACCGCATTGCTGTGCAAACTAGCATCGCCCAGCGACAGACCAGCCAATGCGCGCACTTGTTGTTCAAATTGATTTGTGACGCAAGCATCAATAGTGTAATGGCCAGAATTATGCGGGCGCGGCGCGATCTCATTCACCAATAACTTTTTACCCACCACAAAAAATTCCACTGCCAACACGCCAACATAATCCAATTTTTCAGCCAACTCCTTAGCCAGCTCTTGTGCGTTGGCTTTCATCACCTCACTACAGCGCGCAGGCACAATACTAATATCCAAAATGCCATTTAGGTGACTATTTTCAGCGGTCGGGAAAGCGGCAATGTTGCCTTGCGCATCGCGCGCCAACACCACAGAAACTTCTAAATCTAGCGGCAACATTTGTTCTAGCACGCAAGTTTCTTGCTTAAACTCGGCAAAAGCTTGCTGCGCCTCGACTTTATTCTTGACACGCGCCTGACCTTTTCCATCGTAACCAAAACGCGCGACTTTTAAAATAGCTGGGTATAACTCGCTGCTATCTTCGGGCAAATCGCCAATTGAATTAACAACAACAAAAGGTGCGACTGGCAAGCCAGCTTGCTTAATAAAGTTTTTTTCTAATACACGATTCTGCGCAATAGCCACACAAGCGGCACTGGGGCGAACGGTTACGGTTTCGGCTAATTTTTCCAAAGTAGCTGCGGGAACATTCTCAAACTCAGTGGTGACTGCTTGGCAGGTTTCTGCCATTGTTTTCAAGGCAACTGCATCGTCATAATTTACGCACAAATGCACATCGGCAATTTTGCCAGCTGGGCTATTCTGGTCAGGGTCCAAAACAGTGACTTTATAGCCCATTTCATGTGCCGCAGTCACAAAAAAGCGACCCAACTGGCCGCCGCCTAACATGCCAAGCATCGCTGGCGGGTTAATGGTGTTACTTACTGTCATGGCTTCTCGCTTAGCTCCATTGCATGCACTTTATCACTTTGTTTGGTTCTAAATTCTGCTAGTTTTTTAGCTAATGCCGCATCTTGATTGGCTAGAATAGAAACTGCAAACAAACCTGCATTCGCAGCGCCTGCATCACCAATGGCAAAGGTGGCAACGGGTATGCCCTTTGGCATTTGTACAATCGATAATAATGAATCTTGACCTTGTAAATGCTTAGAAGGCACTGGCACACCCAATACAGGTAAAGTAGTTTTGGCAGCAACCATACCTGGTAAGTGCGCTGCGCCACCTGCGCCTGCGATAATAATTTGATAGCCTTGTTTTTGCGCATTTTCTGCAAATGTAAACATTAAATCGGGCGTACGATGCGCAGAAACCACTTTCGCCTCATAAGGCACACCAAAGTCTGCTAGCATTTGTGCCGCATTTTTCATTACAGGCCAGTCGCTATCTGAACCCATCACAATGGCTACTAAAGGTTTATTCATACAATATTCTCATTAAAAATTCTTGTTCAAATAAGGGTTAAGTTATCTCTATGTATCAACTCTAACTCTTCAATATAACCCAAAATATGTTCGATTTCGCTGCTTGCCTTGCGTTTAATGCGTCGCGCATCGCTCGAATTATAATTCACAATGCCTCGCGCCACTTCAATGCCAGATTCAGTTACGCAAGCAACTACATCACCGCGCTCAAAACTGCCTTGCACATCAATCACGCCAATTGGCAATAAACTTTTACCATCTGTCTTAAGCACTTTTACCGCGCCTTCATCTAATATAAGTTTGCCGCCTAAACGCAAATGGTCGGCCAACCATTGTTTTTTGGCTAATGTTTTCATTTGCGTGGCTTTTAAATGCGTACCTATTGCTTCGCCTTTGCTTAAACGTAGC
>JAKFVB010000054.1 GCA_021732405.1 Methylotenera sp. | reverse complement strand
CCATTAATGGCGCGTTTGGTACGTTTGAATTGCAAAGCAGACTGTTAATCTAGGTTTTTATCTGTGGCGCGTGCTGCATCAATCAATTGCGCCATTTTCATGCCGTTATCAATAGAAGCGTCATAGACAAAATGCAGTTGTGGCACCGTGCGCAACAACATACGTTTAGCAATTTGTGTGCGCAAAAAACCTGCCGACTTTTCCAAGCCTTGTTGAATACTATCGCTGGCTTTGGCTGCGCTGTAAAAAATCTTGGCGTGCGCCATATCGCCTGTCACTTCCACTTGCGTGATGGTTACCATGCCCACACGCGGATCTTTCACTTCAAATTGAAGCAAATCCGCCAACTCGCGCTGCATTTGTTCTGCAACGCGGGTTGCTCTTGAAAAGTCTTTTGCCATTAAAGTGTTCTTGCTACTTCGACCATTTCGTAAACCTCAAGAATGTCACCTACTTCAATGTCATTATAGTTTTTCAATGATAAACCGCACTCAAAGTTGTTTTTCACTTCTTTTACGTCATCTTTAAAGCGTTTCAATGAGTCTAATTCGCCTGTATGGATAATCACGTTATCGCGCAACACGCGTACGCGAGAATTGCGTTTGATCAACCCATCTTGTACATAGCAACCTGCAATCGAGCCCACTTTTGAAATACGGAATACTTCGCGAATCTCTACCGTACCAATCATGCTTTCTTTTTGCTCTGGTTTTAACATGCCACCCAAAGCCGCTTTTACTTCGTCAACCGCTTCGTAAATGATATTGTAGTAACGCACATCCACGCCCAAGCTATCAATTAGTTTGCGTGAGCCTGCATCGGCGCGCACATTAAAACCAATCAATACCGCGCCAGAAGCGGCACTTAAGTTCACATCTGACTCAGAGATCGCACCTACACCCGTGTGGATAATATTCACTTTTACTTCAGCTGTTGATAGTTTTTGCAAACTGGTTGCCAAGGCTTCGTATGAACCTTGTACATCTGATTTAATAATCAGGTTCAAGGTTTGTACTTCGCCTTCAGCCATTTGATCAAACATGTTTTCAAGTTTGGCCGCTTGCTGTTTCGCTAATTTCGTATCGCGGAATTTGCCTGCACGGAAGTTAGCGATTTCGCGCGCTTTACGCTCGTCGTTCAACACAATCACCTCTTCGCCAGCACTTGGTACATCTGACAAGCCTAAGATTTCAACTGGAATCGATGGGCCTGCTTCTTTAATATCGTTACCTGATTCATCTAACATGGCGCGCACTTTACCAAACGTGCTACCTGCCAAAATCATATCGCCGCGTTTTAAAGTACCAGATTGCACCAATACTGTAGTCACAGGACCGCGGCCTTTATCTAAACGACCTTCAATCACCAAGCCTTTAGCTGGCGTATTTTTCGGCGCTTGCAGCTCTAAGATTTCAGCCTGCAGTAATACTGCTTCAAGCAACTCATCAATGCCTTTACCTGTTTTGGCCGATACTTCGCGGAACATCACTTCGCCACCAAAGTCTTCAGGTACCACTTCTTGCGCAACCAATTCCATTTTTACACGTTCAGGCGCGGCATCTAGTTTATCAATTTTGTTGATGGCAACCACCAATGGCACACCCGCCGCTTTGGCATGGTGAATCGCTTCAATGGTTTGCGGCATCACGCCGTCATCGGCTGAAACTACTAAAATCACCACATCGGTTGCTTTTGCACCGCGTGCGCGCATGGCTGTAAAGGCTTCATGGCCTGGCGTATCTAAGAAAGTCACCATACCACGCGGTGTTTCTACGTGGTAAGCGCCAATGTGTTGTGTAATGCCACCTGCCTCGCCAGAAGCCACGCGGCTACGGCGAATATAATCTAATAACGAAGTTTTACCGTGATCAACGTGGCCCATTACAGTTACTACTGGCGGACGTGTTTCCATTACCGCTTGCGCGTGTGCGTCTTCTTCTAAGAAGACTTCAGGGTCATTTGGTGCTGCAGCAGCCGCTTTGTGGCCCATTTCTTCTACTAAAATAATGGCGGTTTCTTGGTCTAACACTTGGTTAATCGTCACCATCATGCCCATACTCATGAGCTTTTTAATCACTTCACCTGATTTAACCGCCATTTTGTGCGCCAATTCGGCCACAGTAATGGTTTCTGGCACCAACACTTCATACACAATCGCCTCAGTCGGCACAGTAAATGCGTGTTCAGCGTCATCATCATGATGTGATCTGTTTTTACCTTTTGGTGAGCGCCAATTGGAACCCGTCGTCACAGCGCCACGTGTTTTCAAGCCGCGTTTTTTATTCTCAGCGTCTGTCCACTCTTTATTGTTACCTTTGGCTTTTTTAGCATCTTTAGATGCCGCAGGTTTTGCAACCGCACCTTCTTTAGCTGCTGGCTTGTGCAGGGTGCCTTCAGATAATTTAGCCGCTTTTACTTTAGCCGCTTCCGCTTCCGCTAGTTTTCTAGCTTCCTCATCTAAACGACGCTGAATCAGCTCTTGTTTTTTGCGCACATCTTCAGCTTGCATCGCCGCTAGCGTAGCATGACGTTTTGCCTCTTGCTCACGAATTGCCACTTGCTCAGGCGTAAGCACTTGTTTTTTGATTGTTGTTGATTTTGCAGCAACATTTTCTTGAGCTATTGGCTCTGGCTTGACTTCAACTGGCGGCTCAACCTCAATCACTTCAATTACAGGCTCTTCAGCGACTATAACTTCCTCAACCACAGCTTCAGCAAGCACTGGCTCAATCGGCAGAACCTCTTCAACCAATTCTTCAACCAACAACTCCTGCGGCGCGGTCGCTGGTTCTATGTCTTCAGGGCGCTCTAGGATGCGCTTTTTACGCACTTCAACCTGAATAGTGCGCGCACGGCCTGAGCTGTCTGTTTTTTTAATCTCAGTATTCGATTTGCGGGTGAGCGTGATTTTGCTTTTAGGCGCTTGTTCCGCACCATGTTCTTTGCGCAAATAATCCAGTAATGCAGTTTTGTCTGATTCTTCCAATTTATCTTCTAATGTTGATTTAATCACGCCCGCACTTTTAAGTTGATCTAACAGCAAAGCGGTTGGCAGCCCTAGCTCTGCGGCGAATTGTGCTACGGTTGTTTGTGCCATTTACTGCTCCAATCTCTCTATATTCTGCTACTGATACTCAACATATTATTGCAAACTTAACCCTTATTTTGAGGCAAAATTTAGTGTTAAGTGTTACTTAAACCAAGGCGCGCGCGCTGTCATAATTAACTCTTTAGCACGCTCTGCATCCATATTGGTCATTTCAAGCAATTCATCTACTGCCAATTCAGCTAAATCATCCATGGTTGAAACGCCTTTTGATGCTAACAAATGCGCAGTTTCTTCATCCATACCATCCATACCCAATAAATCGGCACTGGCTTCTTCCACTTTTTCTTCTTTAGCAATCGCTTCAGTTAACAAAGCAGCGCGTGCACGTGAGCGCAATTCGTTAATGGTGTCTTCATCAAATGCATCGATTTCAGCCATTTCTGCCAACGGTACATAAGCGATTTCTTCTAAAGTGCTAAAGCCTTCTTGCACTAAGATGTCTGCTACTTCTTCATCCACATCTAGTTTTTCCATAAACAACTGGCTAACATTAGCGTATTCAGTTTGGTTTTTCTCAGCCGCTTGCTCTTCTGTCAGAATGTTTAAAGTCCAACCAGTTAATTCAGAAGCTAAACGCACGTTTTGACCACTGCGGCCAATTGCTAACGCCAATTGTTCTTCATTTACCACTACATCCATACTGTGCGCATCTTCATCCACAACGATAGATGAAACTTCTGCAGGCGCCATAGCGTTAATCACAAACTGCGCTGGCTCCATACTCCACAACACAATATCCACGCGCTCACCAGCCAACTCGCCAGTAACCGCTTGCACGCGTGAACCACGCATACCGACGCAAGTACCTACTGGGTCTAGGCGTTGATCATTAGTTTTAACCGCAATTTTTGAGCGCAAACCAGGGTCACGCGCAGCAGCACGAATTTCCAGCAAACCCTCTTCGATTTCTGGCACTTCTAATTCAAATAAGCGTTTTAAAAAGTCCGGCGCAATGCGCGACAAAATCAATTGCGGGCCACGGCCACCACGCTCAATGCGTGACAAATAAGCGCGCACGCGGTCACCTACACGTAAATTTTCTTTAGGAATCATCGCTTCACGCGGCAACAAGCACTCAATGCGACCTACTTCAATAATCGCGCTGCCTTTTTCCATGCGTTTAATCACGCCTGTAACCAGATTTTCATTTCGGCTCAAAAAGTCTTCAAGAATTTGCTCACGCTCTGCTTCACGCACTTTTTGCAAAATCACTTGCTTAGCTGCTTGTGCACCAATACGACCAAATTCGATATTTTCTAATGGCACTTCATAGTAATCGCCAATAGCACGGCCAGCAGCGTGTTCACTTTCTTCGTCAAACTGATAAGCAGAATTTTCTAACAAATCGTAATCTACATATTGCCAACGTCTAAATGTTTCATAAGCACCGCTTTCACGGTCTATCGTGACGCGAATATCGGCATCATCATGATGTTTTTTCTTGGTAGCCGAAGCTAAAGCCAATTCTAAAGCTGTAAAAATAACTTCTTTGCTCACGTTTTTTTCGTGTGCTAAAGCATCTACCAATAATAAAATTTCACGACTCATTACAATCTCCAACTTTAAATTTGTTTAATTCTTTTTAACTTAACAAGTTTTTTGCTACAAAAACGCAAGCTAAAATACAGGGCTTAGCCGCGCTTTATCAATATTATTAAAGGCCAACTGATATAAAACCGCGTCACACTCAATCAATACCAAACCGTCTTCAAAACCTTTTAAAATACCTATAAACGTTTTGCGCGGCAAAGTTGTTTCTACTGCGTTTGCACTTTGATCTTTAACACCCACACGCAACTTTATTTGCGCGCGCTCGCCAGCAAAGCGTACAAAATCTTTTTCTTTTTTTAGTACGCGATCCATACCTGCTGATGAAATTTCCAATCGGTCATATTCAATTTCATGGTCAACTGTTAAAACATTGCCCAATTGATTACTCACCAACACGCAATCGTCAATATTCACACTATCTTTAATATCCGTCGGGTTAAGCTTATCTATAAACACGCGTAACAATTTACCGCGATTCGAAATCTCGAGATCAACCAACTCAAAACCGAGTTGAGCCACTGTTTTATCAATTAAGCCATGCAAATCTTGCATTACCACGCATCCTTTAAAGCTACATATACTGCAGAAACAAAAAATGGGCACAAAGCCCATTCAAATTATTGCCACATTATACCAATTAATTCAAGCAATTGGAATGCTTTCCAAGGGCTGAATTAATTGGTCTTACAAACGAATAAAGCCCTCATTCGAGGGCTTTATTGCGAGTCACTTAATAACTTAAGTAACTCAATATAAATAGCTTGGCGGTGACCTACTTTCGCATGCGAAGAGCATACTATCATTGGCGCTGGTTCGTTTCACGGCCCTGTTCGAGATGGGAAGGGGTGGTTC
>JAKFVB010000088.1 GCA_021732405.1 Methylotenera sp. | reverse complement strand
GCAAATACCCGTTTTACACAATGCGGACGTAGCCAGTTATGTGAACACAGATGAAATTAAACAAGCTTTAGTGCGCCAACTTTACAGCCCAGTGCGATGGGTAGAAACTGTGCAGGCGATTTACGCTACAGGCGTGACTAACACTGCAGAATGTGGCCCAGGAAAAGTATTAACAGGCTTAACTAAACGCATTGTGGCGGAATTGCCTTGTGTTGCATTGGTTTCAAATGAAGCAGCTTCTGAATTTATTAATAATAATTAATACTTTTAAATCAAATAATTAAAAGGTTTTCTTAATGTCGAATATATTAAATGGTCAAATTGCTTTAGTAACAGGCGCAAGTCGTGGTATCGGCGCAGCGATTGCGGCTGAACTTGGTCAACAAGGTGCAACAGTGATTGGCACAGCAACTAGTGCCAGCGGCGCAGAAAGTATACAAGCTAGCTTTAAACAAGCAGGTATTCAAGGCGCTGGCATGGCATTAGATGTAAATGATGCCGCGCAAGTAGAAGCAGTTTTGAAAGAAATTTCAGCCCAATTTGGTGATATTTCAATTTTGGTGAACAACGCAGGCATTACCCGCGATACTTTGTTAATGCGCATGAGCGATGATGACTGGGATGCCGTTATTTCTACCAACCTGAAATCAGTTTTCCGTATGAGCCAAGCTGTGCTTCGCCCAATGATGAAATCGCGCACAGGACGCATTATTAGCATTTCTAGCGTAGTAGGGCATATGGGCAATGCTGGCCAAACCAATTACGCAGCGGCTAAAGCTGGCATGAGCGGCTTTACCAAATCATTGGCTTCTGAAGTGGGCAGCCGCAATATTACGGTTAACTGCGTAGCGCCAGGCTTTATTGAAACCGATATGACGGCAGAATTGCCCGAAGCGATTAAAACCAAAATGCTAGAGCGTGTGCCGCTTGGGCGCTTGGGCAATGTCAAAGAAATTGCGGCTACGGTGGCATTTTTAGCATCACCTAATGCAGCTTATATTTCTGGTGAAACCATCCATGTGAATGGCGGAATGTACATGGCCTAACGATACTTAACCACTTTTTTAAGGCAAATTTTAAAAGTAATCAGTGTTAATTTAAAAAGCATTTTTGTTTTATTGTAGAGTTTTGTTAGAATACGCACTTAGCCTAACTTAACAGATGTAGGTTGCTAATTTTTAATCAAAGGGGTATTTAGATGTCTGACATCGAACAACGTGTAAGAAAAATCGTTTGTGAACAATTAGGTGCAAACGAAGCTGACGTAAAAAATGCATCATCATTTGTAGATGATTTAGGTGCTGATTCACTGGATACAGTGGAATTAGTGATGGCACTTGAAGAAGAGTTTGACTGTGAAATTCCAGATGACGAAGCGGAAAAAATCACGACAGTGCAACAAGCGATTGATTACGTCAACGCAAACCTTAAGTAATTCAATATACCCTGCAATTTTCAGCCCTCTCAATAGGAGGGCTGAATTTTGTTGAGTAGTCACTTTTTCATGCAATTTAATCTTCAATTTATCCATGAATCTAAATAACGGTGAAATCTAAATCATGAGCGAAAAACGTCGGGTAGTTATTACGGGTTTAGGTGTCGTTTCTCCAGTAGGTATTGGCACAGCAACGGCTTGGGATAACCTTGTCAAAGGCCAATCGGGTATCACGCGCATTACTAAATTTGATCCTTCTGCATTTTCTTCGCAAATTGCAGGTGAGGTAAAAGGTTTTAATGTGGAAGATTATTTATCGGCCAAAGAAGCGCGCCGTATGGATGTTTTTATTCAATATGGTTTAGTAGCAGGTATTGAAGCATTTAAAGACTCAGGCATTGAAGTAACCGAACAAAACGCAGAGCGTATTGGTGTATCAATAGGCTCAGGTATTGGTGGGTTAGGCTCAATCGAAGCCACTAATGATGTGTTTGATGAGGGTGGTATGCGTAAAATCTCACCATTCTTTATTCCTGGTACCATCATCAATATGATTTCGGGCAATTTAAGCATTATGTTTGGCTTAAAAGGCCCTAACGTGGCGATTGTAACTGCTTGTACCACAGGCACACACTCGATTGGCGACGCGGCTCGTATGATTGAATATGGCGATGCAGATGTGATGGTTGCAGGCGGTGCTGAAGCAGCGATTACACAGCTAGGTGTAGGTGGTTTTGCAGCAGCGCGTGCGCTATCAACACGAAATGACGACCCAGCCACCGCAAGTCGACCATGGGATAAAGACCGTGACGGCTTTGTGATTGGTGAGGGCGCCGGTGTGATGGTGTTAGAAGAGTATGAGCATGCAAAAGCGCGTGGTGCACGTATTTATGCAGAGCTTTCTGGCTATGGCATGAGTGCTGACGCGTATCATATGACAGCACCAAACATGGACGGCCCACGCCGCTCTATGAATAATGCACTAAAAAATGCGGGTATTGATGCCAGCAAAGTGCAATACGTGAATGCGCATGGCACTTCTACGCCGCTGGGTGACGCAAATGAAACGAATGCGATTAAAGCCACGTTTGGCGCGCATGCAAGCAAGATTGTTGTTAACTCAACCAAATCCATGACAGGGCACTTATTGGGCGGCGCAGGTGGCTTGGAATCCGTATTTACCGTATTGGCTATTCACCATCAAATCTCACCGCCAACCATCAATATTTTCAACCAAGACCCAGAATGCGACTTGGATTATTGTGCCAATACTGCGCGCGATATGCCAATTGAGTACGCGCTTAAAAACAACTTTGGCTTTGGTGGAACGAACGGTAGCTTGGTTTTTAAAAAAGTGTAAGTAATTGATTAAACGAATGCCTTATTAAAACTGAGCGCAAACTATTTATAAAAGCCTGCAATTCAGCCGTTGCAGGCTTTTTTATTGGCGATAGCTATGGTTTAATTGCGCATCATGACGCACACGCAATCATTTATCGTTAACGGGAATTTTGAGCAATCGGTTTCGCCACTAGATCGAGGATTGGCTTACGGCGATGGGGTTTTTCGCACATTGGTCATGCGAGATGGTTTGCCAGAATGTTGGCCGCAACATTATCAAAAATTAGTGGCGGATTGCGCCATGATTAAAATTGTTTGCCCAAGCGCCGAATTGTTGATGAGCGACTTACAGCAATTATTTTTGCCAGATGAAACGGCGATTGCAAAAATCATCATCACCAGAGGTGAAGGCGAGCGCGGTTATGCGCAACCAGCGATTACCAACCCAATGCGTGTGGTGATTAAATCTGCCATCAAAACTTATCCCGCAACTTATTTTAGTGAAGGCGTGAGTCTTCATGTATGTAACACGCCTTTAGCAGCAATGCCTTTGCTGGCAGGAGTTAAGCATCTAAATCGGCTAGAAAATGTACTGGCGCGCATGGAATGGACAGACCCTAATATCACTGATGGTATTATGTTGGATGAGCATGGCAATGTGATTGAATGCACCGCAGCAAATATTTTTATTTGCTTTAGCGATACTTTAATTACTCCCAAGTTAGACCGCTGTGGTATTGCAGGCGTTACCAGACAACGCGTGATTGATATGGCGCATTTACTAGGATTAACCGTCAAAATTGAGAACGTTAGTTTGCCCAAATTACTTTCGGCAGACGAGGTCATCATCACCAATAGCACTTACGGCGCACTACAGGCTAAGAGTATTTTGCAAACTGTTTGGTCACCCACTTCGCTTGCGGCAGATATTAGAAAAATATTAAAAGTATGATGCGATTTATTCGATTAACAGCAACGGTTAGCGTTATAGTTGCCATCTTACTGGGCGCTTGGTTGATGTATTATGCGAAAACCTCACTTAGGTTAGCGCCGCAGGCACAAGAAATCACGATTCAGCCCAAGAGTGGCTTAAAAAGTATTGCCAATCAATTGGTCGACCAACAAGTATTAACCAGCCCTTGGCCTTTTATCTTGCTGGCAAAAGTACTGCAAAAAGAACAGAGGTTAAAAGCGGGCGATTACACCTTAAATAAAAATGTCACGCCTTACCAACTGCTGTTATCGCTTAATCATGGCAAGGCCACGCAGGGTAGCATTACCTTTATTGAAGGTAAAACATTCAAGCAGATGCGCGAAAAAATCGCCAAAAATGATGCCATTAAAAACACGACACAAGATTTATCGGACGCCAAAATTATGCATATGGTTGGCAAGGGCGAAACGCACGCAGAGGGCTTGTTCTTTCCTGACACTTTTTACTTTGACCGTGGTACTTTGGATGTAGTTTTACTCAAGCGCGCTTACGAATCCATGCAAGCTAAGCTAAGTCAAGCTTGGAATAATAGGGCGCCAAACTTACCCTACAAAAACAGCTATGAGGCGCTGATTATGGCCTCAATTGTAGAGAAAGAAACGGGTAAAGCATCTGAACGGCCGATGATTGCAGGTGTTTTTCTCAACCGATTACGCATCGGTATGCGCTTGCAAACTGACCCTACAGTGATATACGGCATGGGTGACAAATATGATGGCAATATCCGCCGTAAAGACTTGTTGACCGATACTATTTACAATACTTACACGCGCAGCGGCTTGCCTCCAACGCCAATTGCCATGCCAGGATTAGCATCAATCGAAGCCGCATTACATCCAGAAAAAACCAAAGCCTTGTATTTTGTGGGTAAGGGCGATGGCAGCCATGCGTTTTCTAATTCGTTGGTCGAGCACAATCGCGCGGTTGTTAAATATCAGCTTAAACAAAAAACTAAGCGTTAAAATTCGGGTAAAAATATTGGTTAAGTATGGTGAGTGAACAAGTGAAAAAAGGCAAATTCATTACCTTAGAAGGCATGGATGGCGCAGGTAAAAGTACGCATATTCCTACAATTGTGGCTTTACTAGAAGCGCGCGGCGTAGAAGTGGTATCAACCCGTGAGCCAGGAGGCACGCCACTTGGTGAAAAATTAAGAGCCTTATTATTGCATGAGCCTATGCATGCCGAGACTGAAACGCTTTTAATGTTTGCAGCTAGGCGCGAGCATATTGCCAATGTGATTGAGCCTGCTCTGGCGCGCGGTGCTTATGTTCTTTCGGATCGATTTACCGATGCTACTTACGCTTATCAATGCGGTGCAAAAGGCGTATTGCCGCATAAAATTAAGCAATTAGAAACATGGGTACAAGGTGATTTGCGTCCAGATGCGACCTTGCTGTTTGATGTGCCAGTAGAAATTAGCCTGCAACGATTGGCTAGCGCCCGCGAGCCAGACAAGTTTGAGCGTGAGAATGCACAGTTCTTTGAAAAATTGCGTCAGGCTTACTTATTAAGAGCAGCTGAAAATTCCCATATTTTTCATATTATCGATGCTAATCAGAGCATTGATAAAGTTAAAGTTTTAGTTGAACAAGTAATTTCAAGTATCTAATTAATATGTATATTTGGCAAAAAAATCAATGGCAGCATATTATGCAACAGCGTGCAACTTTGCCGCATGCTTTGTTGTTACATGGATGCGCAGGCATTGGCAAACAAGACTTTGCATTAGAATTGGCGCGCAGCCTGTTATGTAAAGCGCCGATTGAAACGTACGCTTGTGGAGAATGTGCAAGTTGTTCGTGGTTTAAAGAAATGCA
>JAKFVB010000044.1 GCA_021732405.1 Methylotenera sp. | reverse complement strand
CCCTTAAAGGGTGAGGGAATAAGAACTAAAAGCCTTCGGCTTTTTGGCCACGCCCTAGCAGATCCATCACCGCATCGCGCGCTGATTTGCCGTGGGTTAAGGCTTGATTCACTTCATAGGTAATTGGCATATCAATACCCATTGTATCTGCGCGGCGCATCACTTCGCGTGCGGTGTTCACGCCTTCGGCCACATGACCTAAGCCTTGTAAAATATCCTCAAGCGATTTGCCACTCGCCAACTGCAAACCCACTTCGCGGTTTCTGGAATACTGGCCAGTGCAGGTTAAAATTAAATCACCCGCGCCTGCTAGCCCCATAAAGGTTTCGGTTTTTGCGCCTAATGCCACGCCAAAGCGGGTGATTTCGGCAAGGCCGCGCGTAATCATGGCGGCGCGTGCGTTATTGCCAAAACCCATGCCATCGCTAATGCCTGCGGCAATCGCCATGACGTTTTTTACGGCGCCACCTACTGAAACACCCACCACATCGGTGCTGTTATACACACGCAGATTACTGCCATGAATTAAATTGGCGGCTGTAATGGCAAAATCGGCATCATTAGCCGCCAAGGTAACGGCTGTTGGCAAGCCACGCACTAACTCTGCGGCAAAGCTTGGCCCAGATAATGCGCCCCATTTTTGGCCATCGTTTAACTCTTCAATTGCCACTTCATGCGGTAATTTTGCAGATTGCGGCTCTAAGCCTTTATGCGCCCAAATAATCGGCTGATTAGACTTTAAGGCTTTAATATCTTTTAATATCGCCCTAAAGCCAGCGGTGGGCACGACCGATAAAATAAGGTCAGCATGATCAATAGCAACACTTAAGTCGTCTTCAACTTGCAAGTTATCGTTAAATTTAAAGTCGCCCAAATACAGCGGGTTAGCACGCGCTTTGCGCATACCAGATACATGGCCACTATTGCGGGCCCATAAAGATACTTGGTGCTGATGGCTAATTTGAATGGCCAGCGCTGTACCCCAAGCACCTGCGCCCAAAACAGCAATTTTAGCCATTTAATTCAAACCACTTGTATACAAGCCAAGCTTCAATTTAAACCCCACAGCACACTACTTGGCACAAAGCCAGTTGCGCCGTCTCTGTGTTTAACTTTTGCCCAGCCTGTTTTAGCGTTTGTGGGTAATAGCTCTAGCACCACATCTTTTTCAACTGTTGCAACCAAGCTTGAAGCGGCATCTTCTGCCGATTTAATATCAGTTTTGGCTATCACCAGCACCGTGCGCTTATTGCTTAATTGTTTGCCTTCTACCCAACTTAAACTGCCCACCGCATCGCGAATTTTAATCCACTCGCCTAAATTCACAATCACTTCAACGGGATAGCCTTGGCCAAGAATATACAACTTGCTGGCTTCAACAGATGGCGCGTCATACAAAATGGCTTTTGCAGGCACAATAGAGCGAAACTCTAAGGCAGTAGCTGAAAAAGAAAATGCTAAGCCCATTAGCATTGGGCCTAGCATGAACAAACGCTTAAAATTAGTTTGCTTTTGCTGCATTTTCAGCTTGTAGTTTTTGTTGCGCAAACAAAGCTTCAAAGTTGATTGGATTTAATAAAACAGGGGCAAAGCCTGCACGCGTGACTAAATCAGACACCACTTCACGTGCGTAAGGGAACAGGATATTCGGGCAAGTCACACCCAAAATCATTTCAATATTTTCTTCCGGAATATTGCGTATTGCGAAAATACCGGCTTGTGTTACTTCTACCAAAAACGCTACTTTGTCGCCGATTTTTGCAGTCACAGTGACTTTAATGGCTGATTCAAAAATGCCTTCGTCTAATTTTTGTGCTGCATTACCAAGCTCAATATTCACTTGTGGTTGTGTGCGGTCCGTAAAAATCTGCGGTGCATTAGGAATCTCTAATGAAGCATCTTTTACATAAAGTTTTTCAATTGAAAAGCCTGGTTGCGCTTCTTGCGGCTCTTGGTTTGTTGCGTTGTCTGCTGTTGCCATATTATTTTCCTAAAACGATTTGCTGACTTAAGTTAAAAAAATGTTAAAAATTGCATCCACCAAACGAGCATTTTAGCTTTTAATTGGTTTTTGTTCATTATATTATTGTGACAAGCATTGTAATTACTCAAAACTTAACCATTAAAAAATGGTTAAGTTTTAAATCTACATGTTCAGCAAGGTATCCAATTTGCCCGCCACATCTAAAGCGCGCAAATCATCATAGCCACCAACGTGTTTGTTATTAATATAAATTTGCGGCACGGTGCGACGACCCGTTTTCTGCGTCATTTCCGCTCTTAATTCTGGCTGTAAATCCACCCGAATTTTATTGATGACAACGCCTTTTGAAATTAAAAGCCGCTCTGCGTTGATGCAATAAGGGCAAGTTGCCGTCGCATACATCAATACATTGGGTATATTTGTCGTATTCATTTCTGCTCCAGCCTAGCTTTTCACTAATGGCAGCTTTGCTTCCGCCCAAGCATCTAATCCGCCTTGCAGATTATTTAATTGGCTAAATTGCTGCGCTTTTAAAATGGTACACGCGGTTTTAGAGCGCATACCGCGCTGGCAATGCACTAACACTGGCTTGTCTTTAAATTTTTCAATTTCTTTTAAGCGGTTTGCAAGCTCTGCCACCGGAATATGCTTAGCGCCCTGAATATGCCCAGCGGCAAATTCAGCTGCATCGCGCACGTCTAAAATCAACGGTTTGCCGCGGTTTAACATCAATACGGCTTCTGTCGCCGTTAAATTATTCACACCACTTGCCCCGCGATTAAGCATAGGCCATAGCAAAGCCACGCCAGAACCAATCGCCAAGCCAATCAGCAATGCGTTTTCTTTTACAAATTCAAATAGAGTGGGTTCGGTCATATTCTTTCCAAAAATTGTCACATTTACGCAATTATTTAAATGCGTAATTAGCTGCACTAATTAGTAACACACAGCTCAACCAGCTATTATAATGGAATATATTAGAGTTGATTCGGAAGATTTTGTCATGCTAAGCACCACAGCTGTTACGCCCGCCATATTGTTGATTTTAGATGGATTTGGTCACCGCGAAGATGCAACCAATAATGCGATTGCGCAAGCCAATACGCCTCATCTGGATGCATTAAAACGCTCAGTGCCACATATGCTGATTAATGCTTCTGAACATTATGTAGGATTGCCAGACGGGCAAATGGGCAACTCTGAAGTGGGGCATTTGAATATTGGCGCGGGTCGCATCGTATTTCAAGACTTTGAGCGCATTAACAATAGCATTAGCAGTGGCGAATTTTTTAAGCATGGCGATTTACTTAATGCTTTAAAACAGCTGAAAAACAATAACAAAGCGCTACATATATTCGGCTTATTATCTGATGGCGGCGTACACAGCCATATTAACCATATTTTAACGATGCTAGAAATGGCTGCGCAACAAGGCTTGCAAAAGGTCTACGTGCATGCGTTTTTAGATGGCCGCGATACGCCGCCGATTAGCGCTGTGCCCTACATCGCGATGCTAGAAGACAAAATACAAATGTTGGGCGTTGGTAAAATCGCCTCTATTTCAGGACGTTTTTATAGCATGGATAGGGACAAACGCTGGGAACGTGTCACGCCTGCTTACAACATGATTGTGGATGGTATTAGCGAGTTTACAGAAGCAACAGCCAGCGAAGCTTTGCATAACGCTTATGCAAGAGGCGAGCAAGACGAGTTTGTGAAATGTACCGTCATTCGCAAAGCGGATGAGCCGGCAATTCGCCTAGAAGATAATGACTGCGTGGTTTATATGAATTTTAGAAGCGACCGCGCGCGCCAATTAACCGACGCGCTATTGAACGATGACTTTGCTGGCTTTTCGCGCAACCGCGTGCCAAAACTATCTGGCTATTTCACCTTAACACAATATGGCCAAAATCAGAAAAAAGCCACGCCGATTTTTGCGGCAACCTCTGTGCCTAATACCTTTGGCGAATATGTTTCTGGCTTAGGTTTAAAACAATTGCGCATTGCAGAAACTGAAAAGTATCCGCATGTGACCTTCTTTTTTAATGGCGGCGATGAGGCAGTATTTACAGGCGAAGACCGTATCTTAGTGCCCTCTCCCAAAGTCGCCACCTATGATTTACAACCCGAAATGAGCGCGCCAGAATTAACCGATAAATTAGTCGCCGCAATTGATAGCCAGCAATACAGCGCCATTATCTGCAATTACGCCAATGGCGATATGGTTGGCCATACTGGTAATTTAGCCGCGGCAATTAAAGCGGTAGAAACGCTGGATACTTGTGTTGGCCGCGTGGTAGAAGCCGCTAGAAAAAATGGTGCAGAAGTCGTTATTACCGCAGACCATGGCAACGCCGAAATGATGTTTGACGGCATTAATAATCAGGCGCACACACAACACACCACCAATTTGGTGCCCATGATTTATGTGGGGCGCAAAGCCAAATTAGCTGATTCAGGCGCACTTTCGGATTTGGCACCCACTTTATTAACCATGATGGGCCTGCCTCAACCGGTTGAAATGACAGGAAAAAGCTTGCTTAATTTTCAAGTTCAGTAAAAATTCAGTTCAATTTAATGGTTAAGTTATCACGCACCTCAATTGTTTTTGTTGCATTTATACTGCTGAATTTCGCCTTAATTGGCAATACTTTTGCGGCAAAAAAAATAGAGGCCGCCAAAGAAGATTTGGGCGATTTACAACAGAAAATACAAGCGCTAAAAAAAGAATTAGATAACAATCAAGCGGCGCACAAAGATGCAGCAGATGCGCTGAAAGATTCTGAAACCGCGATTAGCCAAGCCAATAAAAAGCTATTTGAGATTAACCAAAAGCAGCAGCAAAACAAAAGCACACTGGTTTCACTCAAAAAAGAATCGCTCACCTTAAATGAAAAACTGGCTAAGCAGCAAAAGCAATTAAGCAGCCTGATTACGCAGCAATATGTGCATGGCAACCAAAGCTACACTAAACTACTATTACAAAACAAAAATCCCAGCCAAATTTCGCGCGACATTCAATACTATTCTTATATTGCCAAAGCGCATGCAAAATTAATTGACGAAATGCAAGCTAGCCTTGTGAAAGTGAAGGCTTTGAATAATGAGACTGCCGCCACTTTGCAGGCGGTTGCCGATTTAAAAGCAAAACAATTGGCTGAGCGCAAAGAACTCGTTCAACAAAAGCAAGAAAAATCGAAAGTGGTTAAATCGCTTTCTAGCCAAATTGCAGCACAGCGTAATCAGATTAAAAAGCTGAAACGTGATGAACAAAACTTGTCAAATTTAGTGCAGCGCTTAGCTAAAATTGTGGCCAAAAAGCCACCCAAAAAAGTAGTTAATCGTAAAGCAATCACTAAAAAATCGGATGATTCAGCTACAAAATCGAACAACCAGACCATTGCAAAAAATGAGGAAACGCCAACTAACGCCTATGCTGGCAGCAATTTTTCTGCATTAAAAGGTAAGCTTAATTTGCCAGTGCGTGGTGATGTGACTAATCGTTTTGGCACTAGTCGTAGCGATACTGGTGTTTCTTGGAAAGGCTTATTTATTCGCGCCAACGAAGGCTCGGACGTTAAATCGGTTGCCAGTGGGCGTGTTGTATTTGCCGACTGGATGCGCGGCTTTGGCAATTTGATTATTGTGGACCACGGTAGCGGCTACATGAGCTTATACGGCAATAACCAAGCCGTGCTAAAACAAGTGGGCGATGAGGTAGATGCTGGTGACAATATTGCGGCAGTCGGCAATAGCGGTGGCAATGAAAGCAATGGCCTATATTACGAATTGCGCCGCGCAAGCAAGC
>JAKFVB010000055.1 GCA_021732405.1 Methylotenera sp. | reverse complement strand
CATGGCGTATGCCTAACATGCCTTCTGGTTGAGGTTTTTGCATGCCTTACGCTACCGACTTAACCACATAATCGTGGGTAATTTCCACCGATTTAGCCAGCATAATCGATGCTGAACAATATTTTTCAGCCGATAATTTTACCGCGCGCTCGACTTGGGCTTCATTTAAATTATTGCCAGTAATCACAAAATGCACATGAATTTTAGTAAACACTTTGGGCACTTCATCCGCGCGTGTTGCATCAATTTCTGCCACACAATCCACAATCGGCTGACGCGCTTTTTTAAGAATAGTCACCACATCAAAAGAAGTACACGCGCCCATGCCAATCAACAGCATTTCCATTGGGCGCATACCAATATTGCGGCCGCCGTTTTCAGGCGCGCCATCTAACACAACCGCATGCCCAGTTTCAGATTCACCCACGAAACTGACATCTTCAACCCATTTAATTCTTACTTTCACGATTTATTCCTAATTTACTTTTAAACGTTACTAACTTAAAAATTATCAGTTTCTAAGCCAGACAAGGCGCAAGGTCGAAAAGCGTGCGCAGCATACAAACAGTATGTAAGCGCGATTTTTCGACCTTGTAACACCGTATGGCGACGAAACTGATGATTTTATTTGACGTCTAGGAGTTCTACGTCGAAAACTAGGGTAGCATTTGGCGGAATCGCACCACCTGCACCACGCGCGCCATAACCCATTTCAGAGGGAATAATCAAGGTGCGTTTGCCCCCAATCTTCATCCCAGCAAAACCCTCATCCCAACCTTGAATCACTTGGCCGCCGCCTAAAAAGAAATTAAATGGCTGTTTTCTATCAAGGCTACTATCAAATTTTTTGCCTTTTTTGCCTTCTGCCGCTTCGTCGTATAACCAGCCTGTGTAATGCACGGTGACATTAAAACCTGCTTCTGCCTCGCGGCCTGTGCCTACTTGTGTATCTATTTTTTGTAATTCTGTAATGGTTGCTGTCATTGCTGTTTTTTCCTGTGGTGGTGAATTAGATTCGGCTTGGCAGCCTGATATTGTCATCAATATTAATGTTAATGTACTTAAATAAAATCTTTTGCTAATCAATTTTTGCTCCCTCATTTACAAACCAACATCATACTTTAATTTAGTTTTGATTCATCACCTGCACATTTAAAGACCATAAAAAAAGGCGATGGTTTTGCACCATCGCCTTTTAAACTTAAATACTGAATTAATGCATTTTACGACGTAAACCCATTAAACCAACTAACGCTGAACCAAATAGCCAACCTGCTGCTGGCAAAGGTACTGCGGATGGTGGGCCGCCCACTACATAAGAATCACTACCTCCTTGTTCACCACCAATTGAGCGAACATGCAATGCAATATTATAATTACCTCCGTTAATGGCAGAAATTACATTTGCAAATGTGTTTGATCCGCTAAGTAAAGCAGATATTGTGATGTAGTCTGTTGACTGATTTAAACCTCCAGCCAATCCAGTGTTGGTATTGTCAACTGCATAATCGGCACTAAAGCCTGCAACGCCTGGTGGGTTTTGAGGATTAGCCCCTACTGTAAAGCTGGCTCCTGATTGTTCAAGTATGCTGTAGCTACTGAAAAAATTAGTAGCTTCGTTGTCAAAATAAATTTCAGCCACATTTGAAGCTATACCCACATTGTTTTGGAATTTAAACAATACTGATGTTCCGCCATTAGTAACATCAACGGTTAATTGTGAACTTAAATACAGTAAATGGTTACATACAACCAATCAATAGCCCAAATGGGTGTATCACTTAAAGTAAATTCTAGAATAATTAACCGTTAACTTGACTGTAAATCCATTCAATCAAAGCGTCTTGCGCGATTTTACTGCTTGCTGATTTGTTGTGATTAACCATCATCACAACAACATAGCGCTTATTTTGTGCAGCCAATACGTAGCCTGCAATCGCGCTCACGCCATCTAACGAGCCTGTTTTTAAATGTACGCGGCTGGTACTTAAACTGGTTTTTAGGCGCTTTGCGGTGGTGCCATCTAAACCTAATATGGGTAGCGATGCGATGAATTCTGGCATGATTGGGCTGTGGTAAGCGCTTACTAACATTTGGCCTAAATGCGCACTATTGATGCGTTCTATGCGCGATAATCCAGAGCCGTTTTCAATCACTAATTCTTGCGCGTCTATATTTTTAGATTGTAGCCATCGCTGAATGGCTAATGCACCTTTAGCTTGTGTTGCCGGCACGCCTTGCTTTTTTGCGCCTAAGGTCAGCAATAATTGTCGCGCGGTGAGATTATTGCTCCATTTATTCATATCCCGTATGACATAGCCCAGCGGCTCAGACACGTGTTCAATCACTTTTGTTGAAACATTGGTTAGTTGCTGAATTTTTAGATTGCCGTTAAAAACGCCACCTAGCTCGCGCCACAATTTTTTAAAGGTATAAAACGCATATTGTTCATCATTCAATACGCTTAACTCTAAATAACGCTCGCCACAGTCAGGCGAAAGCATGCCTTCAAATGTGACAGTTGCGCCATTTGGTTTAGGTTGAACCGTATAGCCAAAACGGCTACGCCAGTCACCACAAGGCGTTTGACTTAACTGTATTTTATTCACGATTTCTATTTCGTTTAACTCAAACTCTTGGTTAATACTAACAACCTTATCCGTTGCGCTAAATCTAAAACTGGTATGGCGACCGTTAACCAAAAACGCGCTAGGCTGTGCGTTGTAGGCTCGCCAAACTTCATCATCAAATGCAATTGTTGCGCTATTTTCAGCAAAAAAACTTTTATCAATAATCAAATCGCCTTTAATTTCTTGAATGCCCGCTTGTTGCAAACGCATTAATAATCGCCAAAATTCTTGCGCTTTAAAACTAGGGTCGCCATAGCCTTTGATGATTAGATTGCCATTTAATACACCATTTTTCACTTCACCATCGCGATACATTTCTGTTTTCCAGCGATAAGCGGGCGTTAATAAATCCAGCGCCGCATTGGTTGTCACTAGTTTCATCACACTGGCAGGATTGAGGCTTTGATCGGCGTTATGGCTGATTAAGGGCATTGGCGAATCTACCGCTTGCACATATACAGCGACATTAGCCTGCGGAATACCTGCTTTTTTGAGTGCATCCGCCACAGGAATCGGTAGCTCTGCAAATGCGTTTGCGCTGATTAATAGGTTCATCAGCGTACTTAACATCAAAAAATTTAAGAAAATTTTAGCTTTTTTCATATCAGTTTTTGCAACACTTTAACGGTGGCCGCTATCATCAAATCAATCTCTGATTCTGTGATGGTGTACGGTGGCATAAAATAAATCGTGTTGCCAATGGGGCGAATCAGTAGGCCATTACTTAACGCGGCGGCATAACAATCTTTTGCAAAATGCGGATTTTGAGTCATTACATCAAACGCGCTTATCATGCCTTGATGACGTAAATGCTGGATAGGAAAGTGAGTAAGTGCTTGCATTTTTGTCTGGATATAAGCTGTTTTGGCTTTGTTAGATTCAATTACATTATCCGACTCGAACATCGCCAACGTAGCCAGCGCCGCGCTACACGCCAGCGGATTGCCTGTGTAGCTGTGGCTATGTAAAAAACCGCGCACAGTGCTGTCATCATAAAATGCTTGGTAGATTTCATCGCGTGTGAGCACGCAAGACAAGGGCAAATAGCCGCCAGTAATGCCTTTAGATAAGCAGATAAAATCGGGGCGGCAATCTTGTCTTTTTGTGCAGCTTGCAAACGTACAAGCGCTATCGCAATCGTTATAACTGGCGAACATGCTGCCTGTACGACCAAAACCAACCGCAATTTCATCAGCAATTAAGTGCACATTATATTGCGTGCAGATTTCGCGCGCGCGCTTTAAATAGATAGGATGATACATGCCCATGCCTGCTGCGCATTGCACCAGCGGCTCAATAATAAACGCCGCTAATTGCTTATGATGGACGCTGACATATTTTTCTAAAGCATCCGCACAGCGCAGCGCAAAATCTTCCGCGCTTTCGCCTGCTTCAGCCAGCCTAAAATCAGGGCTTGGCATTTGTGCCGATTGCATCAATAGCGGCGCATAAGTGTCTTTAAAAATCGCTACATCGGTAACACCCAACGCGCCCAGTGTTTCGCCGTGATAACTATTTTGCAGGCTGATAAATCGCGTCTTTTGTGGCTTACCGCTATTGCGCCAACAATGAAAGCTCATTTTTAAAGCAATTTCAGTGGCACTTGCGCCATCTGACGCATAAAACGCATGGCCTAAACCTGTTAGCTTACCCAGCTTTTCAGATAACTCCACCACGGGTGCATGCGTAAAACCTGCCAGCATTACATGCTCAAGCGTATCTAATTGTTGCTTAATGGCATCCTTTATGCGCGGATTATTATGCCCAAATAGATTCACCCACCAACTACTCACCGCATCCAGATAACGATTGCCATCAGTATCAATCAACCAAACACCGTCTCCCTTTTGAATAGGGATTAATGGGAAATTTTCATGCTGCTTCATCTGCGTGCAGGGGTGCCATACAGATTTTAAGCTACGCGTTAATATTGATTGACTGTCTGACATATTGATAAACCATTGATGCACAACATATTTATTCGCCTAATGAAATACCAAAGCCCAACACATTTTGCGCATGATTATAATCAAGCAGTGTTTCACCATAGCCTGTAGATGCCATCAAATGCAGTTTGATATAAGGATTGTTAAACACACGCTGTTGTACACTCAGCTGTGCAAAACCTTTGTTATCGCTTCTTAAATTATTGCGCAATAGCACTGATACTGCCGTTTTACGGCTTTCGGTTTCCCAGCGTACCGTCATATCGCCATAACCTAAAAATTTCTCAATATCAGGGTTATCGTCTTCTCTATCATTCTCTGGTATGCGCCACCAAGGGCGCACCAGTAAAGAAATTCTGTCAGTCAGCTCAAATCCACCTTCTAAATATAACCGATTCCAGCTTCTTGAAAGTGGATTATCGCGACCATTGGATTGATGCACTAACCCTAAATTTAACATTCTGGGGATGTAATCTTTCTTAACACCATTTACTTCATTATCAATACCTAAAGACAGAATCAACTCTGGTTCGTAATTGTTTTCGCGTAAGGGCCTAGACGCATTAGCATTGAAAATTTGCCAATAAGATTGCTGCGTATAAGCACCCCATAAGCGTGAACTGGTGACATAAGGCAAATCTCGAATCAGCGGAATGTTGTTTAATAGCTCTGATTTCAAACTTAATTGAAATTTAATGTCGTTAGAGTCTAGATCACGGTCGCTTGTATTAAGGCGGCTGGGGCTTTGTGGCGTATTATTAATATTACTGGTATTAGTGACTAATAAATAATTCGATTTATAGGTTTCGAAATCGCTAATATCCCAATCACCCTCTGAAGTTAACCGCCATTTTCTCTCTAAAAAGCTCAAATCGGCATTGGTTTTTTTTATTGCAACAGCGCCTACTTTTGTGGGTATTTCTTCGGTTAACTGTTCAGCAGAAAGCTTTTCACTGGCATGTATATCTGCTGCGGTATTTTCCGTTACTATTTCAATCGCTGGCGTGCTAATACTATCAAAACAAGCCAGTCGCTTTTTAGATTCAAATTGTGATGGGTAAGTGGTTTTGCAGTGATACATGGCTTGCTCAACCGTTAATACCTCATTGGCTTGTAGGTAATTCGATTGCAGCAATAAACCTAATATGCTTAAGCCAGCGCCGCGTAAAACACTATGTAAAAAAAATTTTCGTTGGTGCATTATCTTCCTTCTTATTAACTGCTTTTTTACATTGGGTGCTTTTAAATAAGGCACGCTAGGGCGCAGGATTGGTATAACGCAAGTGAATCGCATCAATTTCTTTTAAAATTTCAGCATTAAGTGGCTTGCCGTAAGCCTGTATATTCTCTTGCAATTGCGCCATATTAGTTGCGCCAATAATCGTGCTGCTGACACACCAACGATGATACACAAAACTCAGCGCGAGTTCTGTCGGCGTAAAGCCATTTTGCATGGCTAATTGCGCATAAGCCGCACTGGCTAGCGCAACATTCGGTTTGGTGTATCTCTGTGCATAACCCAAAAATAGCGTAACACGGCCTACAGTATTTGGATAAGCCAGGTATTTTCCGGTTAAATGCCCAAACGCCAATGGCGAATAAGCCAATAAGCTCACGTTTTCACGATACAAAATCTCAGACAGTCCAAAATCGATACTACGATTCATTAAGTGATAGCTATTTTGCAAAGTGGCAATGTGCGGTAAATGATATTGTTTGGCGATACGCAAAAATTCCATCACGCCCCACGGTTGCTCATTGCTTAAGCCAATCGCGCGAATTTTGCCCTCTTGCACCAGCTCACTAAGCGCTTCTAATTGCTGATGAATACTTTCAAAATGTTTCTGTTGACCATCTGCATTTAATTCATTGTTTGGATCGAATTGATATTGCCCAAATATCGGCACATTACGTTCTGGCCAATGAATTTGGTATAAATCCAGATAATCAGTCTGCAAA
>JAKFVB010000033.1 GCA_021732405.1 Methylotenera sp. | reverse complement strand
AACGCTTGTACTTTGCATTACAACGCCAATAATTGTGTGTTGAATGATGGCGATTTATTGTTAATTGACGCGGGTTGCGAGTTGGATGGCTATGCTAGCGATATCACACGCACCTTCCCAGTAAATGGCAAATTTAGCCCAGCCCAGCGCGATTTGTACGAATTGGTTTTACATGCGCAGTTGGCTGCCATTGATGCGGCCAAACCAGGCAATCACTGGAATGCGCCGCATGAAGCGGCGTTAGATGTGCTGGTGCAAGGCTTTATCGATTTTAAATTATGCACAGGCACAAAAGAAGAAGTGCTGGAAAACGCCAGCTATCGCCAGTTTTACATGCATCGCACTGGTCATTGGCTAGGTTTAGATGTGCATGATGCAGGAGATTACAAAGATAAAGTAGGTAATTGGGCGACGCTTGAAGCAGGGAATACGTTGACGGTTGAGCCTGGTTGCTATGTGCGCCCAGCCGATAATGTGCCTGAACATTTTTGGAATATCGGTATTCGCATTGAAGATGATGTGTTGATTACCGCAACGGGTAATGATGTGCTCACAAAAAATGCGGTTAAAGGCATCGCTGATATAGAACAATTGATGCAGACTTAACACTCAAAACGACTCGAATTTACTTAAACAATTCTAAAAGCAAACCATAATGAATGAAGCAGATTCTATTGTAATCATTGGCGGCGGCCCTGTGGGCGCGGTGTTAGCACTGAGTTTGCAGCAAAAAGGTGTGCCCTTTACCATGCTAGAAGCTCGCGCAAAAGGTGCTTCGCACAGCGATTCGCGTGCGCTGGCTTTGTCGCACGGCAGTCGTGTGATTTTAGAAAAGCTCAATATTTGGTCTGCGATTGAAGCGCAAGCGACTGCGATTAAAACCATTCACATTTCACAACGCGGCGGATTTGGCCGCACTAAGTTAGAAGCGGCAGAACATCAATTGCCTGCGCTAGGCTATGTGTTGCCTTATGGCGCTTTAACCAAAGCGTTGGATGCGCAGCTTGATTTGAATCACGTACTTTATGAAGCAATTGCCACAGAAGTGCGCTACGAATCAAGCGAGTCGGAAGTGTTTTTTAAGCAAGCCGATAGTGAAATATGCATCAGCAGCCCTTTAGCGGTAATCGCCGATGGCGGGCGTAGCTTGGATAATATGCCGAATATTGAGCGCGAAACTAAAGACTACGGCCATGATGCCTTGGTGAGTAAAGTGAAAACTGAGCTGCCGCATGGCAATATCGCTTACGAGCGTTTTACGCCAACTGGACCAATGGCTCTGTTACCCAATGGCGAGCGTGATTTTTCTTTGGTATGGACAGGCGAAAAAGCAAAAATTGATACTTTAATGGCGTTAAGTGACGCTGATTTTTTAAATGCGTTGCATATAGCGTTTGGCGATCGTGTTGGTCGGTTTTTATCGATTGAAAAACGCAATCGATTCCCACTGAAATTAAGTACACTGAAAGCATCTGTTACCCCGCACTTAGCAATTATTGGTAATGCGGCACAAACCATGCACCCAGTGGCTGGGCAGGGCTTTAATGTAGGCTTGCGCGATGCAGAAGCCTTGGCAAAACTATTAATTCATTCAACAAAAGCGCAGTGGGGCAGTGAGCCGATGCTACAAGAGTATCAAAAACTGCGCGCGCGTGATGCTAATGGTAGCCTTAAGTTTACCGATAGTTTGCTTGAAATTTTTTCCAATGATTTGATTGGCGTTTCTGGCGCGCGTGGTTTTGGTCTTGGTGCGCTATCTTTGTTGCGCCCAGCGCGTGAGTTTCTGGTCAGCAAAATGAGTTATGGCAAATAATGCATAAACTGCAAGCTTAATCAAACATGACTAAACAAATTCATACTGATGTGATGGTGGTTGGCGCCGGGCTAGTGGGGCTTGCTGCGGCGATAGCTTTAGCTTTACAAAATAAAGATGTAGTGTTGGTATCAGACAAGCCTCCAGCAGAAAGCAAATCAGCTTTAAACTCTGATAGTTGGGATGAGCGCGTATATGCCTTAACGCCAGCGACAGAAGCTTGGCTAAAGGCGATAGGCGTGTGGGATTTTTTAGATGAAAATCGTATTAATCCCATAGTTAGCATGCATATTTGGGGGGCTGAGAGCGATTTGCTATTGAGCGCGACGGATGCCAATGTTGCTAAGTTGGGATTAATCATCGAAAACCAGCAATTAATGAATGCGCTATGGCAAAAGTTACAAGCTTTGGGTGTGACAGTGGTCACAGACGTGCGCTGTACAAATATAGAATATACCTTAAGTGAGGTGGTATTAAATGCAGAGCCAGACCTGAAAATAAAAGCCAAACTGATTGTGGCAGCAGATGGTTTATATTCATGGGTGAGACAACAAGCTAATATCGCCACTGATGTGAAGAAATACCATCAAGTGGCTGTCGTGGCTAATTTTTTAACACAAAACTCACATCATAATGAAGCAAAGCAATGGTTTAACGCGCATGATGTGTTGGCATTATTGCCATTGCCTAATCGGCATGTATCCATGGTGTGGTCAGTGTCAACCGAAAAAGCTGCTCAATTGTTAGCATTAAGTAATGAAAGTCTTTGTGAGCAAGTGCAGGCACAATCGCTTGGTTTATTGGGCGAATTGAAGCAAATAGGGCAGACAAGAAGTGCACCACTTAATCAGCAAACTGCATTGCAACTGATTAGTGAGCGTATTGTTTTAGTGGGAGACGCAGCGCATCAAATTCACCCAATGGCAGGGCAGGGCGTGAATTTAGGCTTTAGAGATGTAATGAAACTAGCACAATTAACGACTAACTTGCATGCCATGCGCGATATTGGTGAGCGCACATTTTTACGTCAATATGAGCGCGCAAGAAAAGCAGATATGATCAGCATGAACAGTTTAACCAGTGGTTTAGATTATTTATTTGCGACTGAACAAGCTGTGTTGAAAAAATTGACCAATTGGGGATTGCAGCAAATTGCGCGGCAACCCAGACTTAAGAAACTACTGATACAACAAGCTGTATACTAAATTTTATCTATTCATACTATTTTGAAAGTACACATGAAGCCAAAAATGATGCAATTTAAATCGCTGATTACCTTATCCATGCTAGCACTTAGCCAATTTGCAATTGCCGATGAAGCGAGCCTCAAAAAAGCGGTTGAAGCAGCTTACCCCAAATTTAAAGTCCAAAGCGTGGTTAAAACACCGTATGCAGGTTTATATGAAGTGTTTATGGGCGGCCAGATTATTTATACCGATGAAAAGCTTACTTTTTTAATTGCTGAAGGCAGATTGGTTGATCCAAAGTCTAAAAAAGATGTCACAGGTGACCGTTTGGAAGAGTTGACTAAGATTGACTTCTCTAGCCTACCTTTAGAGCAAGCCATTAAGGTAGTTAAAGGTAACGGAAGCCGTAAATTAGTGGTGTTTTCTGACGTGGATTGCCCTTATTGTAAACAATTGGAGCGTAAAGAACTGAGCAATATCAGCGATGTGACTATCTACACTTTCCTGTATCCGATTGATCAGTTGCACCCAGATGCGGCCAATAAATCAAAAACTATTTGGTGTGCAGGCAACCGTACCAAAGCTTGGAGTGACTGGATATTGAATAATCAATTACCATCAAGTGCCGGTAATTGCGAAGTGCCATTAGAACAAGTAGGTGAATTGGCCAGAAAAATTGGCGTAACAAGTACGCCAACCCTTATTTTTTCAGATGGCAGAAGGGTGATGGGTGCGCAGCCTTATAAAGAAATTGAGAAATACTTACAATCAGCGACTAAGAAATAGGTTTTTAGCGTAATCGATTGACATAAAAAAGCCGCTTAAAAGCGGCTTTTTGTCATTTAAACACTTAACCAACAACCTCACCCATTTTAAATATAGGCATGTACATAGCGATTACTAAACCGCCAATTAATGTGCCCAGTACCACCATAATGACGGGTTCCATTAAGCTGGATATAGAGGCAACCGCATCATCTACTTCACCTTCATAAAAGTCCGCTACCTTACTTAACATAGAATCTAACGCGCCAGACTCTTCACCAATTGCGGTCATTTGTAACACCATATTGGGGAATACTTGGGCATTTTGCATGGCAACCGTTAAGCTAGTACCTGTGCTAATTTCACTTTGAATTTTTTTGGTGGCGTCGAAATAAACTTTGTTTCCTGCTGCACCAGCAACTGAATCTAATGCCTCTACTAATGGAACGCCTGCTGCAAACATGGTTGATAGCGTGCGTGCAAAACGTGCGATAGTTGCTTTACGAATTAAATCACCAAAAATGGGTGCTTTAAGCAAAAGCCGGTCCATCGTTCCTTGCATCTTTTCGGAGCGTTTCCATGTGTAGAAGAAAAACCATATACCGAAACCGATAGAACCAAAAATTGCCCACCACCATTCAACAAAAATATCAGATATCGCCATTACAACTAAGGTAGGGCCTGGTAAATCTGCACCAAAACCACTAAAAAGTGATTTAAATGCGGGAATGACAAAAATCATAATAATCGCGGTAATAATAAATGCGACTGCTAAAATAGATATTGGATAAGTTAATGCTGATTTAATCTTACCTTTAATCGCTTGGATTTTTTCTTTATAAGTGGCAAGCCTATCTAATAGCGTATCTAAAATACCCGCCTGCTCGCCAGCGCCCACTAAGTTGCAAAATAAATTATCAAAATATAAAGGGTATTTGCGGAATGCAGCACTCAAGCTACTGCCAGTTTCAACATCTGCTTTAATGTCGCCTAACAGTTTGGCGACTGCTGGGTTGCTATGACCTTTGCCAACTATGTCGAATGCTTGCAACAATGGTACGCCTGCTTTCATCATGGTGGCTAGTTGACGGGTAAATAAGGTGATGTCTTTATCAGTAATTTTGCCTTTGCTAGCGAAAGCGCTTTGCTTTTTGACTTTAGTCACTGTAATGCCCTGACGGCGTAATGTCGCGTTTACAACCGCTTCACCAGCGGCACGAATTTCACCTTTGATGACCTTACCCTTTTTGTCTTTGCCTTCCCATAGGTAGGTAATTTGCTTACTAGCAGTTACAGCCATAGTGCGTCCTTATTCAATTCAGCAAGATGAATCATTATTAATTTACTCATTGGTGCAAGACTCTACTTCGGCAATCGAGGTTAAGCCTTGCATGACTTTTAATATGCCAGAGCGGCGTAAATCGTTTACGCCCTCTTTACGCGCTTGGTCGGCAATATCAATCGCATTGCCTTGCGCCATAATAATACGACTAATTGCATCGGTAATTGGCATGACTTGATAAATGCCAACACGTCCTTTATAGCCCGCATTACACATTTCACAGCCCTCACTGGGGCCATAAAGCTGCCACTTTTCTTCGAAGTCTTCTTCTCTAAACCCTACACCTAATAAGGCTTCTTTAGGCACATCAATAGGTACTTTACAGTTTTTACACAGTCTACGCGCCAAGCGTTGAGCAGTAATTAACGATACAGCGGACGCAATATTAAAAGGCGCGACACCCATATTTAATAAGCGAGTTAAGGTAGATGGCGCATCGTTAGTATGCAAAGTTGAAAGCACCATATGACCTGTAGAAGCTGCTTTAATCGCCATGTCTGCCGTTTCTAAATCGCGAATCTCACCAATCATGATGATGTCAGGATCTTGGCGTAAAAACGATTTTAATGCGGCGGCAAAAGTTAATCCTTGTTTATCGTTAACATTCACCTGATTAATCCCAGCTAACGGAATCTCGCACGGATCTTCTGCTGTAGCGATATTGACGCCTGGATTATTCAAAATATTCAGGCAAGTATATAGAGATACCGTTTTACCAGAGCCAGTTGGGCCAGTAACCAGTACCAAGCCGTAAGGGCGGCTGACTGCACTGAGCAAGCGCTCTTTCTGTAAAGGCTCATAGCCCAACGCTTCAATACCCAATGTCGCACTAGAAGGATCTAAGATACGCATTACAATTTTTTCACCATGAATGAGCGGTAAAGTGCTCACCCTAAAATCAATGGTGCGCGTTTTGGATAACACTAGTTTCATGCGCCCATCTTGCGGGATGCGTTTTTCAGAAATATCCATACTGGAAATCACTTTGATACGCGAAGCAAGCTTGTCTTTAATCGCCAGTGGCGGTTGCGTAATGTCTTTTAAAATGCCATCTACACGATAACGCACACGGTAAAATTTTTCATATGGCTCAAAATGTAAGTCAGATGCGCCCATATTAATCGCATCAATCAACATTTTATTCAAGAATTTAACGACGGGCGCATCATCTACTTCCTGCGTATTCTCGGCCTCTTGCGCTAATTCCTCACCGCCCATATCCAAATCAAAATCGCCGTCCATATCCAGCGATTTCATGCTGGTATCTTTTGATTCAACTACCTTATCTATCCAGCGGCCTAGCTTATCGTCTTCGACTACTACGGGCGATAGAGTCATGCCCATCTGGAACTGCACACTGTCTAAAGAATGCAAGTTGGTAGGGTCAGAAATGCCGACAAACAGTACATTATTGCGGTTTTGCAAAGCAATTACACGATTGGTTTGCATCAGTTTTGCATCAATTGATTTAGCAGGCAAATAATCAGGATTAAAGGCATCTAAATTAAAATAAGGGAATCCAAACGCGTGTGAAGAGACTTCTGCAATCTTCTCTGCAGTGATTCTTTTACCAGCAATAATTTGTGTAATAAATGGAACACGCGATGTGTTAGCCTGCACTTGCGCTAAATTGGCTTCTGTTTCAGAAAGCAACTTTTCTTGCACCAGCATACGTGCTAGTCCACTTAATTTAATTGTTGTTGCGTTTGCTGCCATTCATCATTATCCGCAGTTGTTTTAATTAATCGCTAATGTTGAATTTAGCTTTTAATCTAGTTTTTAATTAGTGCCATTTAAACTATTGTAGTTAAACAATATTTTAATGTCTACAATAATGCACTTTTAGTTTTTTTTTGTAAAGATATAGCATGGTTGAAGCGGTTATTTTTTCATATTTCAATCAGTTTACAACATGAAAATAGTGCTGTTAATAAGGCACTTTGAACATTATGCTTGACTTTTTACAATTTGTAACATATAAAGCGCGGAGGTGTTTGCATTTAAGTTTTATTCATTACTACACATTTAAGCATTGAATTAAATGTGCCTGTAAA
>JAKFVB010000009.1 GCA_021732405.1 Methylotenera sp. | reverse complement strand
TCTATGACGCTTCTATTGATAACGGCATGAAAATGGCGCAATTGATTGATGCAGCACGCGCCACAGATAAAAACCTAGATTAACAGTCTGCTTTGCAATTCAAACGTACCAAACGCGCCATTAATGGTGTTTTACTATTGGATAAGCCGCTCGGCTTTTCATCCAACCAAGCATTGCAAAAAGTAAAATGGCTGTTCTCTGCCGCCAAGGCGGGGCATACTGGCACGCTTGATCCGTTGGCGACTGGTTTATTGCCTATCTGTTTGGGTGAAGCCACCAAATTTGCGCAGTATGTAACCGATGCCGATAAAACTTATCATGCAACTATAAAGCTGGGCATTACTACAAATACAGGTGACGCGGAAGGCGAAGTTTTGGTAACCAAGCCGGTCAATATTACAAAATCTCAATTTGGATTGGCTTGTGCTAAATTTGTGGGCGAAATCAGCCAAACACCTCCTATGTATTCGGCACTCAAGCATGAAGGCAAAGCTTTGTATGAGTATGCTAGGGCTGGCGTGGATATTGAACGAAAAGCACGTCAAGTCACCATACAAAATATCACCGTACACAGTTTTGACGCGGATGTTGCAATCATCACTGTCACCTGTAGCAAGGGTACTTATATCCGCACGCTGGCAGAAGATATTGGCGTGTTACTTGATTGCGGCGCGCATTTGATTGGTTTGCGACGTATTGAAACAGCAGGTTATTTACTAGTAGACGCTGTAAAAATTGAGCAATTAGAAGCGTTAAGTCAGGAACAGCGCGATGCACTTTTGCTGCCAGTGGATTCGGCTATTGAAAGCTTGCCTAAAGTTATTTTGGATGCCGATTCATCACACTTTATTTTGCAGGGCCAAGCTGTTTGGCAATCTGGTAAAACACCAGCAGGTGATTTAAGGCTTTACAGTGAAAACGACCAGTTTTTAGGATTGGGGTTTTTGCAGGACGATGGAAAAATCGCACCAAAAAGATTAATACAAAAAACTCAATGAAATGAATGGTTTGCTTGTTAACTAAGGCTTGTTAAAACTGGATAAGCACGTTAAAATGTTGGATTATTCGTAAAAGAATGTACTAGCGGTTGAAGATTTTTTTGAGCTGCTTATACATTGTCGCTAACTAGTCGTAATTTTAAGGAAATAAAGATGGCAATTACAGCAGCAGATACCGCAAAAATCGTAGCAGAATATCAAACAAAACAAGGCGATACAGGTAGTCCAGAAGTGCAAGTAGCGCTTTTAACAAACCGTATTACTTATTTAACAGAGCATTTTAAAGCGAACAAAAAAGACAACCACTCACGCCGTGGTTTGTTGGCAATGGTAAGTCAGCGTCGTCGTTTGTTGGATTATTTAAAACGTGAAGATGTTAGCCGCTATCAAACATTGATTGGGCGTTTAAGTCTACGTAAATAATTGTTACAAAAGTGTCATCAATTAGCATCACACTTTTGTAATGTAATACTGAGCCGATTGCATTGTGATATGCATCGGCTTTTTTAATGGGTGTAAAAACCAGTTATTAATTATCACAAAAAAGTTGTTAATAGAAGTTGTTGTTATTGGGTAGTGAATAACAACTAATTGAATTGAAAAGGAAAAAATTAATGTTTAATATTACAAAGAAAAGTATTCAGTATGGTGCGCATACGCTCACTTTAGAAACAGGTGAAATTTCACGTCAAGCAGATTCAGCCGTTTTAGTCAGTTATGGCGATACTGTTGTGTTGGTGGCAGTAACCAGTAAAAGCGAAGTAAAAGAAGGTCAGGATTTCTTTCCATTAACAGTGGATTACATGGAAAAAACCTACGCAGCAGGCAAGATTCCAGGTGGATTTTTTAAACGTGAAGGTCGTCCTTCAGAAAAAGAAACCTTAACCAGCCGCTTAATCGATCGTCCATTACGCCCGTTGTTTCCAGAAGCGTTTTATAACGAAGTGCAAGTAGTTGCGACGGTGATGTCATCTGACCCGGAAATCGATGCTGATATTCCAGCCATTATTGGTGCATCTGCTGCGATGTCGTTATCAGGCATTCCGTTTTTTGGCCCGTTAGGCGCGGCGCGCGTTGGCTACATTGATGGTGAGTATGTGCTTAACCCAGATAAAACAGTGCTAGAAACGTCGCAAATGGATTTGGTGGTTGCGGCAACTGAAACCGCCGTGATGATGGTGGAATCTGAAGCTAAAGAATTATCGGAAGAAGTGATGCTAGGCGCGGTTGTATTCGGTCACGAGCAGATGCAAGCTGTGATTAAAATGATTAACGAAATGGTGACTGAAGCAGGTAAAGACGCCTGGGATTGGGTTGCGCCTGCGCCAGATACTGCGCTAATTGAGAAAGTAGCCAGTATTGCTGCTGCAGACGTCAATGCTGCGTTTCAAATTAAAGCAAAAGGTGCGCGTTCTGCTAAGTTAGACGAAATTAAAAATCGCGTCATGAGCGAATTAATTACTGAAAATACATCTACAGCCGAAGCCAACAAAATTAAAGGCGAGTTCTTTAATTTAGAAGCCAAAACTGTGCGTAGCCAAATTTTAAATGGTGAGCCACGTATTGATGGTCGCGACACCCGTACTGTGCGTCCAATTAGCATTCGTACCGGCGTATTGCCACGTACACACGGTTCTGCATTGTTTACTCGTGGCGAAACACAAGCTTTAGTGGTGGCCACATTAGGTACAGGCCGTGATGAGCAAGTGATTGACGCACTGCAAGGCGAGTTTAAAGACCGCTTTATGCTGCATTACAACATGCCTCCGTATGCAACTGGTGAAACCGGTCGAGTCGGTACACCAAAACGCCGCGAAATTGGCCATGGTCGATTAGCGAAACGTGCATTGATTGCCGCTTTGCCAGATAAATCTGAGTTTGATTACACCATGCGAGTGGTTTCTGAAATTACCGAATCTAACGGCTCAAGCTCAATGGCTTCTGTTTGTGGTGGCTGTTTAGCGTTAATTGATGCGGGCGTACCGATGAAAGCACACGTGGCAGGTATTGCCATGGGTTTAATTAAAGAAGGTAACCGCGTTGCGGTATTAACTGATATTTTAGGCGACGAAGATCACCTAGGCGATATGGATTTTAAAGTAGCTGGTACAGTTAACGGCATTACCGCTTTACAAATGGATATCAAAATCACCGGCATTACTGCTCAAATTATGCAAGTCGCTTTGGCACAAGCCAAAGAGGGCCGTACGCATATTTTAGGCATTATGAAAGATGCAATGGCGAACGCGAATGTAGAAATGTCTGCGTTTGCCCCACGCATTATTGTGATGAAAATCAATCCAGATAAAATTCGTGATGTGATTGGTAAAGGCGGCGCAGTGATTCAAGCCTTAACCAAAGAAACAGGCACCAGCATTGATATTGAAGAAGATGGCACCATTAAAATTGCGTGTACCAGTGCCGAGCAGGGTGAAGAAGCACAACGCCGCATTGCACAAATTACGGCTGAGGTTGAAGTGGGACAAATCTACGAAGGCCCAGTGGTTAAATTGTTAGACTTTGGCGCAGTGGTGAGCTTGTTACCAGGTAAAGATGGCCTAGTACACATTTCACAAATCGCGCATCAACGCGTGAATGCGGTGAGCGACTTTGTAAAAGAAGGTGATGTAGTGCGTGTTAAAGTGGTTGAAATCGATGACAAAGGCAAAGTGCGTTTGAGTATGAAAGCGTTGATTGACCAGCCAGCGAAAGAAGAAAAGACTGTAGAAGCTGACGAGTAAGTTAGCCAAACAAAAAAGCCCGCGAAAGCGGGCTTTTTTGTTTGTGCATAAAATTAATATTTTCGATGTCAAAAAGTGGTTAAGTATTTAAGCCTCAAACTATTTAGCGACTTGTCTTTCGCGCATTTCGTCTAAGGTTTTGCAATCAATGCACAATGTGGCTGTTGGGCGTGCTTCAAGACGTTTTAAACCAATTTCTACGCCACAACCTTCGCAGTAACCGTAATCATCCGCATCAATATTACGTAGAGTTTCATCAATCTTTTTGATCAATTTGCGTTCGCGGTCACGATTACGTAGTTCTAAAGCCATGTCTGACTCTTGGCTGGCGCGGTCGTTTGGGTCAGCAAACATCGTCACTTCGTCTTGCATGGTATGCACAGTTTTGTCGATATCGTGACTTAAATCCGATTTCCAGCTATTTAAAATGCCGCGAAAATGATTGAGTTGATTTTTGTTCATGTATTCCTCATCAGGTTTTGGCTGATAAGGAGTAAATGTTTTAGTAAGGGTTTCTGCCATGGTTTGATCCAACAAGTTATCCAGCTATTTTTTTATAATAAAATCAGTTACTTGAAAAAATAAGACGCTAAAATACCAAATTTTCAATCGCGCGAGTGTACACCTAATGCGCTAACTATGCAAAGCAGTATTAATCAGCGCGCTCACTTAACTCTAAGGCTAATAAGGTATTTTCCATTAGTGTTGCGACTGTCATTGGCCCCACACCGCCAGGCACGGGCGTGATATACGCGGCGCGTTCTTTGGCGATATCAAATTCAACATCACCTGTAATCTTGCCATCGGCTAAACGGTTGATGCCGATATCAACCACAATCGCCCCTTGTTTAATCCATTCACCCTTGATGATGCCGTATTTGCCAACGGCTGACACTAATAAATCGGCTTTCTTGATATGGCCAGCTAAATCTTTGGTGTGGCGATGGCAGCTAGTAATGGTACAGCCTGCCAGTAATAGTTCTAATGCCATAGGGCGCCCTACATGGTTGGATACGCCTACGATTACCGCATCTAAGCCCATCAACTCAATATTGTAGGCTTGTAATAGTTTAATCACACCAAAAGGTGTGCAAGAGCGCAAAGCTGGCTGGCGCACCGCAAGTTTGCCAATATTATAAGGGTGAAATCCATCTACATCTTTCAGCGGGCTAATGCGTTCTATCAATAAATCTTCATCAATATGGCTGGGCAATGGCGATTGCACCAAAATACCGTCAGTTGTTGAATCGGCATTTAAATTATCGATTAAAGCAAATAATTCGGCTTGAGTAGTGCTGGTTGGTAAATCGTAAGCGATCGACTTAATGCCTACTTTTTCGCAAGCCAGTCTTTTATTACGCACATAAATAGCCGATGCTGGGTCTGCACCAATTAATACAACGGCAAGGCAAGGTGCACGTTTTCCTGCATGAACTCGCGCAGTCACTTTTGCCTTAATGCTGTTTAATAAATCCTCTGCAATCGCTTTGCCATTGATAATTTGTGCTGTCATACGTGTAATTCAAACAATTATTAAAAATAAAGTAACATTTTAACATATTAGAATTGACCAAAAGGCTGTATTGCGCTATATTTCTGCCTCTTCGGCGTGTAGCGTAGCCTGGTAGCGCGCCTGCTTTGGGAGCAGGATGTCGGGAGTTCGAATCTCTCCACGCCGACCAATTACTTTAGCAGTAAAAATAAAGTGGTCTTCCCTTTTAGTTAGTGCTTCAAACGTGTAACCATCTGCCCGTAGCTCAACCGGATAGAGCACCAGCCTTCTAAGCTGGGGGTTACAGGTTCTTAAGTAAGCCATGAAACGATGCAGTGGTGGGTCGGTGCAGTATATCTTCAATACGCCCGTAGCTCAGCTGGATAGAGCAACGGCCTTCTAAGCCGTAGGTCCCCTGTTCGAACCAGGGCGGGCGTACTCTAATACCTTAATTTTTCACAAATTATTATTAGCAGTCTATTCAACTGCTAATATCTATAATCACAAAAATAATCACTAGACTCACTTATTTAACTCATTTATTGCATTAGGTGCAGACGTGCAGTAAGATAAAAGCAATTAAATAATCTGGTGCAGACGTGAAATCATTCAAATTAGATTACTTCAAGTATCAAAGCTCTGTAACTGGAACAACACTTTTTGCTGCCACAGACCCTGAAGGGCAGTTGGTGGAAATAATTAATCAGTACATTAAGATAATTGCATCGAGCTTGTCATATAGCTCGCTAGAGTCTCATTTCTTAGCAGTAAAAAAATTTACGGAGTATTTAACGGTTGCAATCGATATGCTACCTGACTCAGTAGATTATGAGAGAAGACCAGCTATCCACGTACTTATTGAAAATTACCCATTTTATTTATCTAAAATGTACGGTGAAAGATCGAATTTGAATAGAAAAATAAGAGAAGTAACAGGCCACAAAGTATTACAAAATAAAAGTCTCGCAAAAGAAATATCCCATGTTAATAAGCTCATAGAACAAAGTGCATCTTTAGCAAAACTTGTTGAGGTTGAAAATCCTTATGAAAATATCCTGAATAAGGATAAATATGAAATACATAAAGAGTTAGAGAAAATTGAACCTCTAAACGAGAATCAAAAATATGCGCTTCGCACAAAATCGCTATTAGGTGCAGTAATAAAGCAAAGCGATTCGATAAATATGAGGACGTTCTTAACTGTCCCTAAAATATTAAAGACTAATAAATCGGGGATCTTAGAAGATAACAAAGTTTTTCCGGCAGAAAAACTTATTGAGCTAATTAAAGTAGCAAATTTAAGAGAGAAGTTGCTTTATACAGTTTTAGCAGGTGCAGGGTTAAGAGCCCATGAAGGTATTCAAATTATGTTAGACGATTTCGATCGTGATTTAAATCTTTTAGTTAAGGATAATCGCGAACGAATAATAATGGATTCTATGTCTAGTGCACAGTTAATGGACATGTATAAAAACAAAGGCAGGGCTACTGAGAGAGTATTTTGGATTCCAGAGCTAAAGGCATTATTCCCCGAACTACTAAAAGCGTATTTGCCTTGGAGGAAAAAACAATTAACAGAGAGTGGATTAAGTGACCACAAGTTTCTGTTTGTTAAATCGAAGGATAGTCAAGGAGATCCATTGTATTTATCAAGTAGAGTTTCACTGGACAGTATGTTTTCAAAAAACTGTCAAAAAATTGGAGTACTTAACAGAACCAAGCACTCTTTAAGGCACTTTTATGGATACCACATGTTGAATAGTGTGAAGAAGAAAGACGGTAGTCATTTTAGTCTTCAGGAAGTCCAAATACTGATGGGTCATGCGACCATAAGCGCAACTCAAATTTATGCAAGGCCAGATATGCAGAGAATTGAGAACGAACTTGATGCGGCTAAAACTTTAATACTGGATGCTTTAAGCAATAAGCTTCTGGGGATTTAAATGGTAACCATTGTTATTGAAATACAAAAGGATTCAGAAGTTAGGAAATATGAATTTATTATTTTAAAAGAAAAAGATGATTTACTAATTTGTTTGGATGAGATTGCTAGGGAAACAGTTTTTGATGGAGTCTACACAAAAACCTATAAAGAAAACTACATAAAGACGGCTTTTTATCTTTTATACGGAAAGCTTAAAAAAACTTTTCAAGAAATTGATGAGGCAAGCAATAGCCAATTTTTGCATGTAAATATTCAAGGAATTGTAAAAGAAGATGAGGTCTTAGAAGATGTCTCACAGTCAAAAGAATTAAATATTTCACGAAATGTAGAAGCCTTTATGTATATATGGCTTTTTCGTATG
>JAKFVB010000066.1 GCA_021732405.1 Methylotenera sp. | reverse complement strand
GCCGCCCCCGCCCATGGGTACACCGCCATAGCCGCCAACACCTCGCCCACCCATCATCATGGTAAAAAAGAAGGCGACAATAGCGAAAATAACTGCCGCACCCAAGGCAATACCCAACAACCAAACTGCCGCACCAACCAAGCTACCATTAAGTGCGCTGCCACCGAATGTGCCAAAAATACTGCGCAGAAACAAACCCGAAATTAAAGCGCCAAACAATAAAATAGGCAATAAATTCTCTATAGAATTGCTGCTGGCAGCAGAGGTTTGCGGCGCAGGTAATTGCTCACCATTAATTAAGCCAATTAACTTATCCACACCTGCATCTAAGCCGCCATAAAAATTACCTTGCTTAAATTGGGGCGAGATAATTTCGCTAATCACACGCTTGGCAATTAAATCTGGAATAGCACCCTCTAAACCGTAACCGACTTCGATGCGAATTTTTCGGTCATCTTTAGCCACTAAAATAAGTACACCATCATCAATTTTTTGGCGCCCAATTTTCCACTTTTCCACCACTCGAATAGAAAACTGCGCGATATCTTCTGGCTGCGTGCTGGGCAAGATAAGCACAGCGATTTGACTACCTTTTTGTTGCTCAAATGCGGCTAATTTAGAATCGAGCTGGGCTTGCTGATCTGCGGATAAAGTTTGGGTTAAATCGGTGACGCGCGATTTAAGTTCGGGGATGGCAACCAAATCTGCACGCGTAATGCCTGATGCAAACAGTAGCAACACACAAAACGCGTACAAGCTGGCTTTAATGTTGAAAAACACTTTAGAGTAAATAGTTAAGTTAAAAATTGGGTGAATTTAAGTGTTAACTTAAGCTATTATTTATCCCCAAAATCCACCTTAGGCGTTACAGAAATCGCTTTTTCATTCTCTACTGTAAAGCTTGGCTTGGTTTTATAGCCAAACATCATGGCAGTTAGATTATTAGGGAAACTACGTACAGCCACGTTGTATTCTTTAATGGTGGTGATGTAGCGGTTACGCGCAACTGTTACGCGGTTTTCTGTGCCTTCTAGCTGTGCCTGCAAATCCCTAAAGCCTTGGTCTGCTTTTAGATTAGGATAATTCTCAGCCACCGCCATCAAGCGCGATAGCGCGCCTGTTAACTGTCCTTGCGCTGCCTGAAATTTTGCAAATGCTTCTGGGTCGTTCAATAACTCAGGTGTCACTTGCATGCTGCCCACTTTAGAGCGCGCATTCGCCACATCAGTTAGCACTTCTTGCTCATGCGCGGCGTAACCTTTTACTGTTGCAACCAAATTAGGCACTAAATCTGCGCGACGTTGATACTGGTTTAATACTTCTGCCCAACTGGCTTTTGCTTCTTCATCCAAGCTTTGAAAAGCGTTGTAGCCGCAGCCAGATAAACTTAACACTAAAATCAACGGTAAAAATTTCTGCCAAAAAGTACGCATTTAAAACTCCTTAATCATCGTTATTACTCATTATATTGGGCTAAATATACTTATATTCAAGTATTTGCGATTAAGTGCTAATTGCATCTAATGCCATACATAAATCATCCCACGTTTTTGCTTTATTGGCTAAATGCAACAATAAATCATCTGGATGGTAAGTTGCGATTACTTGTAACCCATTCACCATATGCATAGTACCGCGCAAACTTTCCAGTGATTCAGTGCTGGCCAATAGCTGCTGTGCCAATGCTTCACCCATTATTATCGCCACTCTTGCGTCCAAGCTTGCTATGTCTTGTGTTAGCTGCTGTGTATGATAAGTTTGCGTTTTATTAATGCTGAGCGCACGTAAAATATTGTTAAACAAATCAGCAGCTTGGCCAGTAAGCTCTGCGGGCAATACAAATAGCCATTTTTTATCGTCTGATGCGATAAATACGGCGGGTGCTAAACCAAGGGGTGGCGCTTCAATCTGAACCTGCTCTACAATTGTTGGTTCATTTGCTGTAATTAAACTAGGCGACATCGGCTCTACGATGGACTGTTGAGGAATTGGCGCGCGCAATGTCCAAATTGGTAATAGCTCTAGTTCGCGCATCACGTCTTCACGTGTCATGCTCATAGCGCAAGACCCATTAAAACAGCATCTTCGCGACCGTTATGCGCAGGATAATAACCACGCCTTACCGCCATTTCGCAAAAGCCCATATTTTCGTACAAGGCAATCGCAGAAATATTACTGGGGCGCACTTCTAAAAACAGATTAGCCGCTTTATGATTTTTAGCAATTTGCAGCATATGTTCCAACAGATAGCGACCTAAACCTTGTTTTTGCTGGTCTTTTGCAACACTTAAATTAAGCAGGTGCGCTTCATCTGGCACCATCATTAATAGCGCATATCCAATGATTTTTTGATTAGCTTCAAGCACCCAAGCACTGTAGCCAGAATTGAGCGAGTCGCTAAAATTGCCGCGCGTCCATGGGTGCGTGTAAATCGTTGGCTCAATCGCCATCACTGCATCCAAATCCGCCATTTGCATAGGCCGAAGTTGATAGCTAGGTTTCAAGCTTTTTGTTTGGTCAAACATGGCACTCATAATCGCAAGCCTTGCTCACGCTCTAGCGTAGTTAATGCCACACGATTGCGAATATAAATCGGCATTGCCTCTGCCGCTGGCTTAGCTTGACCTGATTCAAAAATGGGTTGTGCCAAACGCAAAATCGCTTCAGCAGTTGGGGTAATATCAGACACCATATTACCCAAACTTTGGCTTAAATTTTGAGCATAAATTTGGGTTAACTTTTCCGCATACACCGCCCAACCGCTACCAACGCCGATCCAATCATCACCCTGCAACGTTGGCGCGTCTTGCGGCTTGCACACTTTGGTATCAGATATTTCCAACCAAATACCGTTTTGTTTCATTAAAGCGGCATGGTAAATCTCACCCATACGCGCATCCAGACAAACAATCACTTTGTGCTGCCCGCTTGCCTCAGCTACTGCGGTTAAAGTATTAATACCCACAACGGACAAATTGGCACCATAACCCAAACCTTGTGCCACGCCGCTGGCAATACGCACGCCAGTAAATGCACCTGGCCCTGCGCCAAACGCAATGCCATCTAAATCTTGCAGCTTAATATTGGCACTATCTAACAAAACCTGAATTTGCGGCAATACCAATTGCGATGCCGCAGAGCCAGCGGCTTGATAGTGCGTAAAAATCCTATCGTCCTTTGTTAAAGCTAACGATAGAAATTCAGTAGAAGTGTCCAGTGCCAGTAGATTCATGCTGTATTCAATGATTAATCAGCCGCTATTTTACCGCGCAATTGCTTCACTTGCCCACGCTGACTTTTACTTTCTAATCGGCGTTGTTTAGAACCATAACTGGGCCGCGTGGCATAGCGCATCGGCTTTACCTGATTCGCCGCATTTACAATCTCATGCAAACGCTTAATCGCATCTTTTTTATTCGCCTCTTGCGTGCGATATTGTTGCGCTTTTAATATCAGAACACCTTCATCCGTAATGCGATTATCTTTGCTATCAATTAACTTTTGTTTCAACCAATCGCTCAAACTGCTAGCGGCGATATCAAAGCGCAGATGAATCGCGCTAGAAACTTTATTCACGTTTTGTCCGCCTGCGCCTTGAGCGCGGATGGCGGTGAGTTCGTATTCGGTTTCAGGGATAATAATCATTAATAATCTAAACTTAAGCTATAGAATTAATAAAATAATTAAAAAATTATGACAAATTTATTTATATATTTAGCCCGATAGGGCTATTGCTTAGTGCGCTAATGGGTATATAACAAAACATTAACCCTCAATCATTTAGGAATTAACATGAAACGTACTCGCCTACCCGCATTAATTATAGCTGGATTGCTTTTTGCAAGCTTGAATTCGCAAGCTGCCACATACAATTTTCAATATACATTTTCAGATGCGTCTGTTTTGCAAGGTGTATTTGACGGCACATTACAATCTGATAACGATACCGTTTTTATTAATTCGTTTGATATAGTTCAATATGCGGGCGTAGTTTTCCCAACAATCTCAAACAGCGCTTTCGCTACATCGCCTTTTAGTTTTGGCGGAGCGCCAAGACTAAGCTTCTCTGGAAATGGATTAGACCTTTTTGTGTGTTCAGGTGGTTTTGATGGTGACGGCGTTTGTAATGTTAATGAGCCGACTCTCATTTTAGATTCAAATTTCAGCCTCATATCTGTAACAACAAATACTGAAAATCCTCCACCAGACTTTTATGACCCTGCCAATTGGTCGTTATCCGAAGCGCCAGCAGCTGTCCCAGTTCCCGCTGCGGCTTGGTTATTTGGTAGCGCTTTAATAGGATTCGCTGGTTTACGTCGTAAAAATAGCATCTAGGTTGTTAATACAAAAGCCGCAACACTAAACACGTTGTGGCTTTTTCTATTTTGTTTGTGCCTATTGTTTATTATTAAAAAACTGTTCAACGTCTGCTAATTCTTTAGTGCGCCTAAATGGCGGCAAGCTTTGCCAAATACGTTTTCCATAAGGCTTTGTAATTAATCTTGGGTCGCAAATCACCAGCACGCCCTTATCCGTTTCATCGCGAATCAATCGGCCTGCGCCTTGTTTTAAGGTAATCACGGAATATGGTAATTGATATTCCATAAACGCGTTTTTGCCTTCTTGATTCATTTTGTCGATACGCGCAGAAAGTACAGGGTCATCTGGCGGGGCAAAAGGTAATTTATCGATAATCACGACTGAAAGCGCTTCACCGCGCACATCCACGCCTTCCCAAAAACTTTGTGAGCCTACTAATACCGCGTTGCCATGCGCGCGAAATCGGTCTAATAATTCGGTACGTGTACTTTCGCCTTGCATCAATAACGGGTATTCCATGCCAGCTGTTGCAAATGCATCTTTTAATAAAGCATGCACTTCGCGCATGGCCTTTAACGATGTGCACAATACAAACGCGCGGCCTTGGCTGGCTTGAATCACTGGCAAACTGACGGCAGCAACGGCGGCAGTGTAAGCGCTAGAATTAGGGTCTGGCATATTTTGCGGCGCATATAAAAGCGCTTGCGCATCGTAATTAAATGGGCTTTCCCAAAAGCCAGTTTCGGCCGCGTGCAAACCCATTTGCGCTATGTAATGAGTAAAGTCGCTCTTTACCGCTAAGGTCGCAGAAGTAAAAATCCAAGCGCGCGGCTGAGCACTCAGTTGTTTGCTGAAACCATCTGCCACACTGAGCGGTGTAGCGTGTAATTGAACCGATTGTGTAAAAACCTCTACCCAACGCACCAAATTCGCATTTTCTGCTTTAATCCAAGCGTTAAGTTGCTCACTCAAAGCTAAACCCCGCTGCCAGCATTTTTCTAACATAGGATCGCGCGCAGCTTGGCTTTCAAGCACTTTGCTTAATTGACTTAACGCTATTTGCAGGTCAATAAATGCTGTATCAAAACTCTTGAGTGCCAAGGCTTTTTGTACTGGCAAGCGCGAACCTTCAAACTGAAACACCAGCCTAAAATCCTTGCAGGCTTTTTCCACAATCGGAATACTTTCGCCCAGCGCCACGCAATCTTTTGCCAGCGTTAGATGCGCGGCGGTGCTATCGCGGCATAATTCGATTAATTGGCTTGTAGAAATATCTTCACCAAAAAAAAGGCCTGCCACTTCTGGTAGTTGATGCGCCTCATCAAAAATCACCGTGTTAGCACTGGGCAACAACTCCGCCACACCTTCATCGCGCAGCATCACATCGGCAAAAAACAAATGATGGTTCACTACTATTACATCTGCTGCCAGCGCTTTTTTGCGCGCTTCCATCACAAAACAATCTTTGTAAAAGTTGCAATCTTGGCCCAAGCAATTATCGCGCGTGCTGGTCACATTTAGCCAAATAGTGGCGTTTTCAGGCACTTCAGTTAACTCACTTTTATCGCCTGTTTTTGAGTTTTCGGCAAAATTTTGGATTAAGTGCACATACTTTGCATCCTCGCGCGAGGCAAAGCGGCCGCTTTGCGTGGCAGCTTCTAAATGATAATGGCACACATAATTAGAACGGCCTTTGAGCATGGCAACGGTTACTGGCACTTTTAGCGCATCGCGCACATTGGGCAAATCGCGGTTAAATAGCTGATCTTGCAGTGTTTTGGTGCCAGTCGAAATAATCACTTTTCCGCCTGAAAGTAGCGCTGGCACAAGGTAAGCAAAGGTTTTTCCTGTGCCTGTACCTGCTTCTGCTACTAATTGTTTATTGTCTTTGATGGCAGCCTCAATCGCCAATGCCATCTCGAGCTGCTGTGGTCGTTCACTGTACCCAGCAATGCTTTCTGCTAATTGACCATTTGAAGCGAAGAAATTTTTTAATGTTGTCATTACATTGCAACAAAAAATGAGCCAGCAGGACTAGATAGAACTATAAGTGGATGAATCATGATGTCATGTTGCCAAGATAAAGTGTTGTGTGTGAAACGTTAGTGAACGATTGTATGAGGGTTATTTTTTTATTCCATTGCTAATTTTATACGCAAACGGACCTATTTAAATAATTACGCAAGAAATTTGAATTTTAAAATAGTTTGCTTTTAAACGCTTTTCGCTTTACGCATTATTAACCAATTTAATGTATTAAGTTTGTCATTAAAAATTTTGCTAGCCGCAATGATTGAAGTTACTTATGTTCGATTAGTGTTCTAAATTATTATATTTACTTGGAGAATCAAATGAACGGTTTTAAATTACGAACGACGATGGGCGTTGCAATTGCAGCTGCTTTATCGATTTTTGCTGGCAGCGCTAACGCTGTTGGTTTAGTGGCTATTAACAGCAGCAACCAAATTGGTTTTTTTGATAGCAGCAACGTAGCAGGCGCTGTATTCAACACCATTACAGGTGATGCATTGGGTGAAAGATTTATTGGTATTGATTTGCGCCCATCAAACAATTTGGTTTACGGATTAACGCGCTCAAACAATATTTACACGATTGATGCAATAACAGGTGCTAGCTCTTTTGTAGCTGCTTTAAGCAACCCCGTCATTACATTAGATAATTCTTATGGTATTGATTTTAATCCGCAGGCAGACCGCGGTACAGGCGCATCATTGCGCTTGATTAGCTCTGCTGGCGATAATTATGCAATTAATGCAACCACTGGCGCGGTTACTGTAGCAACATCTATCGCCGCTGGTTTTAATGCTGTTGCATACACCAACAGCGATGCTAGCACGCCAACAACTTCACCAGCTTCAACAGGCCTATATTATATCAACAGCACAAACGACACTTTGTCATTTGCAGCATCAGGTTTTAACGCACCAACTATCGGCACTGTTGGCGCACTGGGTATTAATATTTTAAGTGCAAATGGTTTTGAAATTTTGGCAAACGGCATTGGTTATGCCGCAATTAACGTTGATGATGGTTTACTTCAATCTAAATTAGTCACCATTAATACGGCAACTGGTGCGGCAACAGTTGTAGGTACATTTAATGGCACGATTAACGGTTTAGCGATTGCGCCAGTGCCAGAGCCAGAAACGTATGCCATGCTAGTTGCTGGTTTAGGTTTAGTTGGTGCTGCTTCACGTCGTAGAAATAAAAAAGCTTAATTCGACGCTGTATTTATTTAATACCGCTGTTTTATAGATGCCACATTCTGATAAAGAGTGTGGCATTTTTTTGCCTCAAGTATTGTCATGCAGGCCATACCCTGTTACGGTAGCAATGCTGTTAAGTTTGAAATTACAATTTTATTTCTGTTATATCTCTAGGGAGGATGTATGGACTTAAGTTTAATTATTCAATTAATTAGTGGTGCAGTAGGTGGCAATGTAGCAGGCAGCTTACTCAAAAATGCCAGTTTAGGTACGCTTGGTAACTCTTTAGTAGGCATTTTAGGTGGGGGCTTAGGCGGCCAATTACTCGGCATGTTGGGGGTTGGCGGTGCAGAGGCAGCAGGTAGTATGGATATTGGCGCAATAGTTGCACAAGTAGCTGGTGGTGGCGTAGGTGGTGGCGTTCTGTTGGCTATTATCGGCCTGATTAAAAATGCATTGGCTAAAAAATAGCAGTTTTAAATAAGCCTATTTTGAATTCCGTTATAAGCATTAAGCTAATTTCGCTTATTTAAAATAGGTTTATTTTTTACATATTCACTTTTAAATTCACTTAAATAAATTCACTTAAAAATTATTGCATG
>JAKFVB010000014.1 GCA_021732405.1 Methylotenera sp. | reverse complement strand
GGTATGCGCCAAATGCCATTTTGGCGGACTCACTTCCGCCACAGGCTGCACCACAAAATCCTCATTTTGCAATGGCTTGCAAATATCGATGGTGGTTTGGCGAGTAGCTAAATACTGCGCTAAAAGCTGCTGAATGTTGTTGTTGAGTATTGTCATGTTTGCTAATGCGCTAATCAATCAGTGATTTCAGTCATACAATAATAACAGCTCATTATTGACTCACTACCACGCCTTTCCAAAAAGCAACATGATTTTTGATTTGTGATGCGGCATCACTGGGTGTTTTATAAATCCATGCAGCATTGGGGTTTGTTTTGCCATCTACCTCAATGTTGAAATAATTGGCTAAGCCTTTCCAACCACAAGTGGTGGTATGCGCGCTATCAGAAAAAAATGCTGGCTTAATTGCGCTAAGCGGAAAGTAATGGTTTCCCTCTACTTCGAATGTGTTGTTTGATTCTGCAATCGTCACGTTATTCCAAACAGCTTTCATTTATTATCCTTTTTTGTTTGAGTCAAATGTTAATAGAAAATGTCTAACCTATAGCACTGACGATATTGGATACGAATAATTCAACTATATTGGCGAAGAATTTTTGCCATGATTTTACGGTTAAGTAATTGTATAAAGAAGATTTAAGTGAGCAAATATTAAAAACGAGTATAAAAAAAGGACGCCTAAGCGTCCTTTTTTAAACACAATTATAACTTATACGCGACGACGGCTAGCACCGAAGCCAAACAAGCCTAAAGCAGTTGCCATTAATGGCAATGCAGCAGGAACTGGGACAGCACTGAAAGTCGCTTTTACAACGATGTCATCGTAGTCAGCATCGCCAGTGAACGAATCGTTGAACCCAAAAAAGAACTCACCAGGTAAAGCACCAGTAACGTTTAATAAGGCAAAACCAAGTGTAGGCTCTGATATTTGACCATTATTAAATACAGTATTTGGATTCGTAGAAGTATCTATAAATCTAAATTTCACCAAACCTGCATCAATAAATGAAGAAACGCTTGTAACACCAGGAGTACCTGTTTCATTTAATACAAGATTTGGACCGTCAATCACAAGAGCAAATCTATTTTTAAAACCACTTTCTTCACCGATATAAGTGAAGGTAATTGTGCCAGCAACGTCAGCTAATAATTGACCAAATGAACCGCTAGAGACAGCACCAGTAAGTATAGTATTGTCATAAGCGCTAAACGTAATGTCAGGATTTGCGTATTGTGATGAATCAAAAGTTAAACCTGTTGCACTTGCGCTACCCATAAAACCCATTAACGCTACTGCGAGTGCTAATTTTTTCATGCTATTCCCCTAATTAATGAATAAATAAAACTAAAAACTGAAGCTACTAAATAAAATATTTTGGTGCTGCTGTTACTAGTACAACAAATTAATCGTTGTCACTTTGCCGACTATGGACACATAGTATTTGGTGTGTATAAATGGAGCAATAGCCCATATGGGCTAACGTAATAATAGTAAAAATGCTAAGATTTTTTGTAGATGGGCGATAAGGAAAAATAAGCAGATATTAAGCCGATTAAGCAAGCAATTATAAGCAAAGTTAATGCGGCATAGTTACTAGAAAATATCAGTTTAAAATCCGTTTGGTAACTTGCTGCCATTTCTGTAACTGTTTGATTTAAAACTAAAATAATCATCCAAGAAATAAGCGCGGCCAGAATGCCACCACCAAGCCCATATAAAGCACCCAAGTATAAAAATGGTCGGCGAATAAAGCTATTTGTTGCACCAATCAGCTTGCTCAGTTCTATCTCCGCCTGTTGGGTTAACACTTGCATGCGAATAGTGTTTCCAATAACCACAATCAGTGCAAAGCCTAATAAGCTTGCTAATAGCACTAACACTTTTTGCCCAAGTTGTAATAAGTAATTTAGGCGCTTAATCCACGCACCATCTACTAAAACAGCTTCTACACCATTTATTTTGCTTAATTCATTTTTAAGTGACTCAATAGATATGACGTCTAATAATTTTGGCTCAACAAAGAAAGCATCTGGTAGCGGGTTATTAGGCAGCGTGTCTAATAATGCTTTATTGGCATCAATTACCGCTAACTGCGCAAGTGCATCTTCTTTAGATACAAATAACACATGTTGAATGGCTGGATTTTGTTTGAGCGCTGCTTGTATCGTTGCAACAAGCGTATCGTTATGATTTTCGCTCAAAAACACGCTTAGTTTGGATTCACTTTTTACATTGCTGACTAAGCCATCTAAGTTATCCAAAATAATGTAAGCGGTGCTGGGTAAGGCAAGCGTGACGCCAATACTTAAGCAAATTAAAAAAGTACTTAGTTTGTTTTTTTGAAAACGCGATAGCACTAAGCGTAAGGCTTGCACATGATAAGTCAACCATGTTTTCATGCGTTTACCTCTGAGTGCGCAGAAGTGGAAAGCCTGCCTTGATTAAGATGCAGTACTTTGTTTTGCTGGCTGGCTTGGCCTAATGCGTCGTGGGTGGCAATGATAACGGTGACCCCAACTTGCTGAAAAGCTTTAAATAGCGCAAGAATATCTGCCGCATAATTTTTATCCAAATTGCCAGTAGGCTCATCTGCTATCAAAATAGAGGGCTTACTGACCACGGCGCGCGCGATTGCCAAGCGTTGCTGCTCGCCGCCCGACAAGGTAATCGGCATGGCTTTCTCTTTGTTTAAAAGGCCGACTTTATCTAAAGCAGCGCGAATGCGTTTGGCGGCCTCTTGCCCAGTGATGCCATTAATCGCTAAAGGCAATGCCACATTTTGAAAGCAATTACGGTCGTATAGCAATTTATGGTCTTGAAATATCAGCCCGAATTTGCGGCGAATATAAGGTAGTGTCGATTCTTTTAATTTGTTAACGTTTTGATTGTTAATCAGCACCGTGCCGTTGGTTGGGCGCTCAATCGCGGCCATTAATTTAAGCAAAGTACTTTTGCCCGCGCCAGAATGCCCTGTAACGTACACAAGCTCACCTGCTTCAATGCTAAAGCTGACTTGGCTGATAGCATCGCCGCTGGCAGGGTAGCGTTTGGTTACATTGTCGAAAACAATCATAAGTAATTTTGAATAAGCATTATTTTTGGTTAAACGTTTTTATTATAGCGTGATGGGTTTGAAATCATATCGTTGAAAAATTAGCCTTAAAAAAGTGGTTAAGTTTGTTTAATTAATCTTAAAAATATCGAATATTTAATCAAAGGCTTTAATCAAACAGCGCATCCACAAAAGCCTGCGCGCTAAATGGGCGCAAATCATCAATCGCCTCGCCAATGCCAATAAAGCGGATTGGAATTGGCCTGGCCTCAGCTATCGCAGCAATCACGCCACCTTTGGCTGTGCCATCTAATTTACTTAACACCAAACCCGTCACGCCCAACGCATCATCAAATGCTTTGACTTGGCTCACCGCATTTTGGCCAGTATTGGCATCAATCACCAGCAAAATCTCATGCGGTGCATTGGGCAGTGCTTTACCAATCACGCGTTGTACTTTTTTAATTTCATCCATCAGATGCATTTGTGTGGGTAGACGGCCAGCAGTGTCAGCAATCACAATATCAATTTTTTTGGCAACGGCAGAATTAATCGCATCAAAAATAACTGCGGCTGGGTCGCCGCCTTCTGAGGCGATTACTTGCACATTGTTACGCTCGCCCCAAACTTGCAATTGCTCTCTGGCTGCCGCTCTAAAAGTATCCCCCGCAGCAATTAAAACGCTTTTGTCTTGCGATTGAAATAATTTGGCCAGCTTGCCAATAGTGGTGGTTTTTCCAGCGCCATTGACGCCTGCCAGCATAATCACAAAAGGCTGATGATTATTAGTTTGTAGCGGTTTTTCTAAGGGCATTAATACTGCTAATAATTCTGCTTTTAAAGCTTGTTTAAGCGCTGTGGTTTCTTCTAAATTTTCACGTTTTACGCGCTTTTTAAGGTTGTCTAAAAGCTGAGTAGTTGCGGCTATTCCGATATCAGCAGTTAAAAGAATCGTTTCTAGTTCTTCATAGGTATCCGCATCAATTTTGCCGCCACCAAACAGGCTATTAAGCTGTCCAGAAAGCTGTTGGCGCGTTTTAGCTAAACCTTTTTTGAGGCGCTGCGCGAAACTGAGCTCTGTCTCTACAATTCCAGGGCTTAGTTCATCTGTGACTGCTAGGGAAGTAGCTAGTGGCAGAACTGGTTCTGGTTTAATTTCTGTGGGTTCAGGTTTTTTCTTAAAAATATTAAACATAACGCGCTTAAATAACGATTAACGCTTATTTTAGTCGTAAAATCGAATGCATGCCATTAAGCATGTTCGATAAAATATGGGCATAGGAACTAAACTAATTTAAGCTCTGTCACTTGTATGTGTATTTTAGCTGTTAATTTAATAACTGTTTTGGAAAGAGCTGTCGTGTTAACCAAACTTAAAAATTGTCATATTCAAATCGCCGCGCTGTTATTAGCGTTTTCGCCAGTGCTTACCCAAGCGGCTATTCAAGAGTTCAAACTCAGCAATGGCATGAAAGTCATCGTGCAAGAAGATCACCGCGCGCCAGTAGTAGTTTCGCAAGTGTGGTATCGCGCTGGCAGTTTAGATGAAGTAAACGGTAAAACGGGTGTAGCGCATGTGCTTGAACACATGATGTTTAAAGGCACAAAGCGTGTTCCCGCAGGCCAATTTTCGCGCCTTGTGGCGGCCGCTGGTGGTAAAGAAAACGCGTTTACAGGCACCGATTACACTTGTTATTTTCAGCAATTAGAAAAATCGCATTTGCCGTTATCAATGAAGTTAGAAGCAGACCGCATGGCTAATTTGGTGATTACCGATGCCGAGTTTGCCAAAGAAATTAAAGTGGTAATGGAAGAACGTCGCTGGCGTACCGAAGATAAACCACAATCCAAAGTAAATGAGCAATTTCAGTCCACCACTTTTAATGCACACCCTTATGGCAGGCCAGTGGTTGGCTACATGAATGACTTGGAAAATATGACCGCGGCTGATGCACGCGAATGGTACAAAAATTGGTATGCGCCGAATAATGCTACATTAGTAGTAGTGGGCGATGTGAAAACGCAAAACGTTTTAAAATTAGCCAAACAATATTTTGGCCCAATAAAAGCCAAAGTGTTGCCAGCCAGAAAGCCACAAACCGAGCCTGCGCAAATTGGCGAACGTCGAGTAACGGTTAAAGCACCGGGCAAATTGCCTTATTTGGTGATGGGTTTTCATGCGCCGACTTTACTACCTAAACCAACAAGCGCTGAACAAGCTTGGGAACCCTATGCGCTGGATGTGTTATCTGGCGTATTAAGCGGTAACGATTCTGCACGCTTGAATCAAAAACTAGTGCGCGAAAACTCCATTGCGGTGGATGTTGGTGCTGGCTACGATAGTACATCGCGTGGCCGCCAAGCCTTATTTGAATTGGTTGGCACGCCTGCTGAAGGCAAAACAGTCGCTGAACTAGAGGCCGCTTTAATCACGCAAATTGAGCTGATTAAAACCAGCGGCGTGACACAAACCGAGTTGGACAGAGTGAAAGCGGCGGTGATTGCTGCTGATGTATATCAACGCGATTCGATGTTTTATCAAGGCATGCAAATCGGTCAGCTTGAAACCATGGGCTACAGCTGGCGCCTGCTGGAAGAGTATCCAGATAAATTAAAGGCGATTACGTCCGAACAAGTGCAGGCGGTTGCCAAGAAGTATTTGGTTAAAGATAATATGACGATTGCAACCTTAGATCCGCAGCCGATTGACCCAAACGCAAAGCCTGCAGGTAAACCGCATACGCATTAATGATGCACGGCGTTAATTAAGTTAACGCATTTTTATTATTAAAAAATCAACAAACTGAGCATTGACGAGAAAAATATGTTTTTTAAAACCGCTTCAATTTTAGTATTCACGTTTATTAGCCTTACAGCGCATGCGGCCGTTAAGATTAATCACTGGCAAACAACTTCTGGTAGTGAAGTGTATTTCGTTGAGAATCACGATTTGCCGATTATTGATATGAGTGTGAATTTTCCTGCAGGTAGTTCGCGCGATACCAAGCAGACTTCTGGCGTGGCGGGTGTGACTAAATATCTGATGACCTTAGGCGCCGATGGCATGAACGAAGAGGCCATCACCAACCAGTTTGCGGATATTGGCGCTGTTTTGGGTGGCGAGTTGGATTTAGATAGGGCAGCATTTAAATTGCGCACACTTACCAGCGAGCAAGCAAAAGCACTGAAAGTTTTTAATCAAATATTGCATAAGCCTGATTTTCCTCAGGCCATTTTAGACCGTGAAAAAACACGTATTGTGGCTGGTTTGCAAGAAGCAGCCACACAGCCAGAAAGTATTTCAAACAAAGCGTTTATGCAGGCAATGTATGGCACACATCCTTACAGTTTGGATGAAAGCGGTGAAATTGAGACGATTACAGCGATGAAACGCGAAGATTTAACCAGTTTTTATCAGCAATATTACACCGCCAAAAGTGCTACGATTGCACTGATTGGCGATATGACGGAAGTGCAAGCGCGCGCCATTGCGGAAGACGTATCTAAAGGCTTGCCACAAGGTGCAGCTATACCAAAAATCGCATCTGTGACTTTACCGCAAGCACCCAGCACACAAAATATTGCTCACCCAGCCAGCCAAGCGCATATTTTATTAGGTTACCCAGGTATTAAGCGCGGTGACGCCGATTACTTTCCGCTATATGTTGGCAATTACATTTTAGGCGGAGGTGGATTTGTATCGCGCCTAACCGAAGAAGTGCGTGAAAAACGCGGTTTGGTCTACAGTGTATATAGCTACTTTATGCCGATGGGCGAGTTAGGTCCTTTTCAAATCGGCCTGCAAACAAAAAAAGAACAAGCAAATGACGCGCTGAAAGTAGTGAACGAAACGGTGGCTAAATTTATGCAAAATGGCGTAACTGAAAAAGAGCTGAAAGCGGCGAAATCCAATATTATTGGCGGTTTTCCGTTGCGTATTGATAGCAATAATAAAATTTTAGATTACTTAAGTATTATCGGTTTTTATCAGTTGCCGATAACGTATCTGGATGACTTTAACAAGGAAATCGCTAAAGTGACCACAGCACAAATTAAAGATGCGTTTAATCGTCGTGTTAAGCCTGCTAATTTTGTGGCGGTGACAGTGGGCGCACAGTAAAAAATAAAATTCAGGTTAAAATAAGGCTTTGCACTGCATGCAAAGCCTTATTTTGTCAAAACTACCTGCCTCTAAATCATCCAAAACCAATCAAGTACGCATCAACGCTGGTGTGTGGCGTAGCCGACTGCTTAAATTTCCCGATGTAGAAGGTTTACGCCCAACGCCAGAGCGTGTGCGTCAAACCGTGTTTAATTGGCTGGGACAAGACTTAACGGGTAAAACCTGTTTAGATTTATTTGCGGGCACTGGCGCATTTGGGTTTGAGGCATTGTCGCGCAATGCAAAAAATGTGGTGATGGTTGAAAATTCTGGTTTAGCCTATCAATCGCTTATACAAAACCAACAATTGTTAACGGCTAAAAACAGTCAGATTTTACGTCAAGATGTGTTAGTTTTTTTGAGCCAGAACGCGCAGCAATTTGATGTAATTTTTTGCGATCCACCTTACCATAAAGCTTGGCTGGAAAAAATATTATCTACATTAAATCAGCATCTTAGCTCAGATGGATTGGTCTATATTGAAGCGGAATTCGCGCTTGAATCAAGCGATTTGTTAAGCGGTTGGCAACTGATTAAACAAAATAAAGCAGGCAACGTTTATTATCATTTGCTAAAATCAGCGTAATTACTTAAGGTTGCCAATATGAGCAAAAACCGCATTGCAGTCTATCCTGGCACATTTGACCCGATTACGCTTGGGCATGAAGATATTGTTCATAGAGCCGCTAATTTGTTTGATGAATTGATTGTGGCAGTTGCTGGCAGCACAAATAAAAACACCTTGTTCACTTTAGAAGAGCGCGTGGCACTGGCGCAAAGTGGCTTTAAAAAGGCCAGCAATATCAAAGTGGTCGGCTTTAGCGGTTTATTGATGCAGTTTGTACAAGACCAAGGCGCGCAAATGGTGATTCGCGGTTTACGCGCTGCCAGTGATTTTGAATATGAGTTTCAACTGGCGGGCATGAATCGCAAGCTTTATCCAAAATTAGAAACCCTGTTTTTAACGCCAGCCGAGCAATATATGTTTGTGTCTTCCAGTTTGGTGCGCGAAGTAGCAAAGTTGGGCGGTGATGTACATCAATTTGTGTCTTCTACAGTTGAAGATGCGATTTTAGAGAAATTGAAGCAACCATAATCTATGGCGCTTTTTATTACAGACGAATGCATTAACTGCGATGTATGCGAGCCAGAGTGCCCCAATGAGGCGATTTATCAGGGGCAGGAAATTTACGAAATTAACCCGAATTTATGCACAGAATGTGTAGGGCATTTTGATAAGCCGCAATGTGTGGCGGTGTGCCCAGTTGATTGCATTCCGCTGAACCCTGATATGGTAGAAACGCAGGAGCAATTGCTGAATAAATACTATCGTATTACACAGTCAAAAATAGCTTAAATAAAAAACTTAACCCTAAAATAATCACAAA
>JAKFVB010000001.1 GCA_021732405.1 Methylotenera sp. | reverse complement strand
AACTGTTCTTACAGGCTATTCAAACTTCCATAATACCTACCTCCAGTCTCAAGAAAACCTTTGGGGTCCTGTATCGCGTGCTGTATTTTCATTTAAGGGATGATAAATTTCAGTTTCTGCGCGATGCCTTCGAACATTATTTGCATCAACATTGGTGGGGTATTGTATGCAAACGAAATCGTGCATTTAAACCGACTACCATTACAGCGCACCCCCGATTGACTTTAAAGCAGGCAGCAAAACAAACAGGCTTAGCCCCATCATTGATTAGACATTTATCGACAAGCAATTTAATTGATAAAAACCACATCAATTTGCCCTCTGGCCGACAAGTCAGCTCGTTTCATCAAACAGATTTACCATTCATAGAGGCGTTAGCAAAAGACTTATTGAATCTGCAAACAACCGCTCAATATTTGGCAGTGTCTGAACGTGTGGTGCGTGAATTTATCTTAGCAAAAATCATACACCCATTGGCTATACGCAAGCATGCCAACATGGCTAACTGGCTAATCCCTAAACAACAGTTACAACACTTATGTTTAAAGTGTATTCCAAGCCTAGATAAAGACTTGGTTTCATTTTCAGAGATCGTGAAATATTGGCGCTTGCGAGAAGGGGAAATCGTGCAGTTAGTCAAAACCTTAATCTCAGGCGAGTTAAGTGCCTTTGATGTAAGTAATCACTCCGTTGTGATAGGGAGTGTAAAGCTGGATAAAGCAGCAGCTAAAGAATGGCTATGGGCATTACGCAAGAGCTTAAATGCTGTGTCGATTGACGAAGCAGCCAAGCTAATGGGGATCAAACAACAAGTCGCCTACCACTTAGTAAAAGTTGGATTGATACAAAGTATTCAAACCAAACAGGCAGGTAAGCAAATAACAAAAGAATCAATCGCTGCATTTAATCACAAGTATGTTGCTTTATCCGTATTAGCGAAGCAACAACAAACCTCATCATCTGCGCTACTCAAATCCTTGAAAATGAAGCCTGTGACAGGTCCGCAGATTGATGGCGGCCGTCAGTACTTTTATCTTAGAAAACACATTACACCCAGAAAGGTTAATCATGAGATTCAAATTAAAGTATCCACGTAAGCAAATCAAACTTGCACTGTCGTGGAGATGATCAAAATGTGGTGCCGCAAGGAAAATTAGAGTCAGTTAAACCAGATTGTTTAATTAAAGAAAAACCATGAGGATGTTGCCATGAAAAACCGCTACCAAGAAAATTTAAAAAAGTCAGCCAAGCTGTACCACCGTAACAAACGCAACTCCAACTTCATTCAAGGTTTAATTCATTTTCATCAATACGATGCAGAAAACGCATCAACCTTGTCCTTGTGGGACGATGTAGACTTTATCTTGAATGATTATCGCGTCGTAGTGACATGGAGTCATCCGCGATACGCTTATCAGGATAGTATCAAGTCGGAAGCGCATAAAAGCATTGCTCACCTAGACGTTAATATGGATGACATGTTTAATGAAGCTACGCCAAACTATGTGAAAGCAGGCCAATCCAGAAAGATAATTAAGAGCTACACGGTGAATAAATTTTCTGAAGAGTTTGGCAAATTATCTGCAGCTTACACGCTTGCCTTACAGGAAATACCACACTCTATTGTTTATCAAGCTAAACCGTCTATTAAAACCGAATGGCTAACAAACGGTTACTTCGTGGATATTTGTGCGCCAATTGAAGTGCGAGGCGTTGAAGATCTGGTGCAATTAGTCACTTTAGTTAAACGGCTGCTAAAGCGTGAAACTACAATAGATAGGAAATTTCCAGATTATGTTTACTCTAAAAAGCAATGGCTGGCTGAAGCTTTGCAATTGGAAAGCAAATAGTTGTCTTTTTACATTATTTCAATCCTACATCCTAAATAACCAATTGAATCGTATCAAGAGTAATCTGCGGATTATTGAAAGACTTATTAGAAGCTGATGCTAATTGCTTAAAGTGGCTGTATAAACCACTATTTCTCTCATCTAAATTTTGACCTTAAAATATTTCTTGCAACTTAAAAAGTTATAGATTAGTCTGCGTCATAAGTTTCAAAAATGAAAACAGGAAGCGTGCACTAATTAGACTTCTCCCCAAAAAAATTAATAAAAATTTGTAATAAAAATAATAATAGGGAGTTTCATGAGTGGCCACTCAATATCCACTTGATCATGAGGCATTTGTCTGGGCGTTAAGCGTATTTTGTCAGCTTAACCGTATCCCTTTTTCCGCAGAGTTATTAGTCAAGCAATACCCACCACCCTATACAAGCACGCAATTAGAGCAGGCCTTACAGAGCTTTGGTTTTGATACTTCTCTCAAGAACAATAAGCTTTCCAATTTAAATACTGCATCATTGCCTTGCTTGGCAATATTAAAAACTTCTTCAAAAGAAGCGCCTAAATCTGAATTAGCTTCCACTAAATCAGATAATCCAGTTCCAGATCTACAATCTATAGAGCAAGTAGAACTTGTAGATCAACATCATTTAGCACTCATACTCAGCTTAGACAAAGAACGTGTGCTGTTCATTGAGCCTAATCAAGCACAACCGCAAACCTTAGCTATTAAAGATTTAGAGGATCGCCTCACAGGCGATTTTTTAATGGTGCGCAAAGCCGTTGAAACAGCGGTCGATGATGAAGAAGCTATCGGTTTAGTAGGTACTGGCAACACTAATCAAGCAAATCCCAATCAAATCAACCCACCAAAAGAATTTGGCTTTAAATGGTTTATCCCAGAGCTTTTAAAATATAAAAAGATCTGGTCAGAGGTGTTAACCGCATCACTGGCTATTCAGTTAGTTGGTTTAGCAGTGCCAGTATGTACGCAAATCGTCATTGATAAAGTCGTTGTGCATCACACCACCAGCACTTTAATAGTGATTGGTATTGCACTGTTGATTTTCCTAATCTTCAGTTCCGCCATGGGTTGGGTAAGACAATACTTGGTACTGCATACAGGCAACCGTATTGATGCCACTCTAGGCCATAAAGTCTTCAGTCATTTATTAGATTTACCAGTACGCTATTACGATAACAGGCCAACAGGTGTCATCATTGCCCGCGTCCATGGCGTAGAAACGATACGTGAGTTTCTGGCAGGTGGTTTAGTCACGCTGTTACTTGATCTCCCTTTTCTATTTGTGTTTCTGGCTATTATGTTCTGGTATAGCTGGCAACTCGCTTTGATTGCAGTGGCATGCTTAGCACTGATTACCATTTTAAGCTTCTTTGTGACCCCCATCATACGTGCCAAGCTAAACCATCAGTTTATGCTCGGTGCACGTAATCAAGCCTTCTTGACTGAATATGTATCAGGAATGGAAACGGTGAAATCGTTACAAATGGAACCGCAACTGAAACAAACCTTTGGCAACTACTTAAGCACGTATCTCAATGCCAGTTTTGATAGTCGTAAACTTTCCATTACCTACAACACCGCTGCCAATACCCTAGACCAATTACAAACCCTAGCTATTTTGTGTGTTGGCGCTTGGCTGGTCATGCATAACACTAACTTCACCATTGGCATGCTAGTCGCCTTTCAAATGTTCTCAGGTCGACTATCTGGCCCAGTATTACGCTTAGTTGGCTTATGGCAAGAATTTCAACAAGCCGATATTGCAGTGAAACGACTAGGTGATGTGATGAATGCACCAGCAGAGCCGATGACGCTTATCCCCACAAGAGCCAATGTCAATCAAGCCACCAACATCACTGTTGATAGTCTCGGTTTTAAATACGCAGATGACTTACCTTGGCTTTATCAAAACCTCAGCTTCAATATTCAAGCAGGACATTGTGTATTAGTAATGGGCCCTAGTGGTTGTGGAAAAAGCACACTGGCTAAACTGTTACTCGGCTTCTATCAACCACAACAAGGCAGCATCAAACTTAACGGCCAAGATATCCGTTATCTCGCTGCCAATGAACTGAGAAATCACTTTGGCGTAGTACCGCAAGAAACCGTTATCTTCTCTGGCACGATTTACGACAACCTAATTCTAGCCAATCCACACGCCAGCTTTGAACAAATCATCCAAGCTTGCCAACTGGCAGAAATCCACCAAACCATAGAGAAGCTGCCGCAAGGCTACCAAACCACAGTTGGAGAACATGGCACAGGCTTAAGTGGTGGCCAGAAACAACGCATAGCTATTGCCCGAGCACTGCTCAAGCAACCTAAAGTACTTATCTTTGATGAAGCTGTCTCCAATCTGGACCAACAAACCGCAGAACACTTTGCCCATACAGTGAATAAGCTAAAAGGCAAAGTTACCATTCTGTTTATTACGCATCAATTGCCTAAGGGATTGCAGGTGGATGAGGCTGTGGTGTTAGGTAAAACAGAGACGATTCAAGCAAAAAATCATAATACAACTGAAGTGAATAGAACGGAATAAGCATGTCAGGCATATTTTTAATTATTTTCCTATTGATTTGGGGTGCTATATCTTTTGGGCTGGGTAGCTTATTGAGTTGGCTTTTTAAGCGATTTAACACGAATGCACAAACAGTTGAGCCTAGTGGTTGGCAAACTATTGTTAAGTTTTTAATGATTGCTTTTTTATTTTTATTGCCCGTTATGGATCAGTTGATTGCTTACCCTAAGTGGCAACAACTATGTGCGACTACGGGGGATTTTGAGTGGGGGCCTGAGATGGATGAGAAGAAAGCGTTTGGAAGAGAATTAATAGTATTCGGCAATTCTCATGAAACCACCATTTTCCCTAATATTCATGTTACCTACTTTAGCAGGCAGTTCAAAGATGCGCAAACGGGAGAGTTAATACTGAATATGCCACATGCTTCTTACTACAAAGCTAGGGGTATCTTTTACCTTCCGTCTGGAAGTGGGGACAATCGAGCTATTTTTCTATCTGAGTGCACAACGAATGACAAAGATCAAAAAGTAATCAATTATTTAAGCCAATTCAATTTAAAAGTTATTGAGTATAAAAACTAAGGAAATAATCATGACAACAACCGCAATGAATGCAACATACATCAATGCACTATTGGCAGATGCTTCGTACGTCAATTTAGCTTCTGATATTAATACTCGGCTTGCTGCTCGCCTCACCCAACCCCTAGCCGACTTTATCACCGATAATTTTGAGGTGCTAAATCAACAGCCAGATTCATTACTTGATGGCTTTAGTGCCACCGTTTGGCGTGGTAAATCGACTGGCGATTACGCAGGTCAAGTTTATGTTTCGATGCGTGGAACAAACCCAGGCGTTGATTTTATTGATGACGCGGTGCTTGCTACCACAGGCGTGGCATATGACCAGCTTGCTAGCATGGTTAATTGGTGGATGCGTGCCACAGCCACAGCTGGGCAGCAAGTAGCGCAAGTTAAAGTGTTTAAAGTGATTGTAGGCGGCGTTGAGATTAGACAAATTGTTGCCGCAGATACGGCGCTTAGCTCTGGTGAGCTCACTGGGTCAAATGCAATTAACGCTATTCATTCTATTAATGGACATAGCCTTGGTGGTTATTTAGCTACTGCATTTGAACGTATTTTTGGCGGTACTTACCCTATTATAGAAGCCGGTCAATTACCAATTGAACATATCACAACATTCAATAGTGCTGGCTACAACAACATTGGTATTATCGGAGCAAACATTAATACGGCATTTAATAATATTGCAGCAGCTCTTGGTTTGCCTACTGGAGGATTTAACCCTGCATTACAAACAAACTATTATGGTGAAAATGGCTTGGAAGTCACTACCAACGAGTGGCGACCAATTGGATTTAACCAAATAGGCACTCGAGTAGCGCTTTATCAAGAAGACACTTTGGGTCAGGTTGTTGGACCAATTGTAGACCCTTTTAGCAACCATTACATGTACAAAATCACAGACTTTTTAGCACTTGGTGATGCTATCTCAAAACTAGATAACAATTTTACTATTGATCAATTAAACGGTTATGTAAAGTCGTCCAGCAATGAGATGAATGCCTCATACGAAAAGCTGCTTGATGGTTTAAGGCAAACCATTTTAGGCGGTTCTATTACGGATACATTGATTGGCGACACCAGTAGCACCGAGAGTGGAAGTAGTCGAGTCAACTACCATAGCAACCTAAAAGCTCTCACTGATATGGCCGCCTTCCAAGCATTTGCCGGCAAAATTACTCTCGTTACTTCTCCCTCTAGTGCCAGTGAAGCACGCGAAGACTTTGGGGCGTTTTTAAGTCTATTTTACCTTACTCCTTTTGCGTTGAAGGGTAACGATAGCGCCACCGATGCTCTGTTGCGAGCTATTCACACCGCCCTAAGCGATAAATGGATAGATGATAACAACTTGAGCGATGACGACATTGCTAGCGGCAGGCTCAACTTTAGTGATATGTATTTAAATGACCGGGCTGGAATGCTGAGTTGGCAAAATAAGCTCAATAATTTAGATATTGAGGCTACATCAGTTAATCCATATGTCACTAACGGTGCAGATCAGCACTTTAAAGATATTACGACCGATAAAGAAATTTTTATCAATGGGCTAGTAAGTGAGTCAAGAGATTTTGTTTTTGGATCAAATGCTAACAATTCGATTACAGGACACAACAAAAACGACCATCTATACGGCGGCGGCGGTGATGACTTAATTAACGGCGGCAATGGCAACGACTACATTGAAGGCAACGCAGGCCAAGATACGCTAAACGGTGGCGAGGGTAACGACATCCTCATCGGTGGCACCGAAGTTGATATCTTAGATGGCGGCACAGGCAACGACCAACTTAAAGGCGGTGCAGGGGCCGACGTATATAAACTCAGCGGCACTTACGGCACAGATTTTATTACTGATAGTGATGGCTTAGGCATTATTACCATAGACAATGTTGCGCTTACTGGTGGCGTAAAAATAACAGAGAATATCTATCGAAATGAAAGTCTTAAATACACTTACACCCTATCTGGCACAGAAGGTAATCAACTACTGACGATTAGCAAAGATAATGATGTTAACCGCATTATTGTACGTAATTGGTCGACTACAAATAGCCTAAACATTACATTGGATAATCAAGAACCAGTCGAAAAACCAGTGTTGATGAGTGGAGATTTAGATAAATTTAACGCAGATGGCCACTACGAATTTGAATATGTAACAAATAATGTTCCTGCTGAAAATCAGTTTGAAGGCGGCCATTATAAAGATTTTGGTATCAATGTGGATGCACAAGATGTCCTTCAGGGTGATTCTATTGATGATTCTATTTATGGATATGGTAATAGTGATGCCTTAAGTGGTTTAGGTGGCGATGACTATTTAAACGGTGGTGATGGTGGTGATTTGATATTTGGAGGAATGGGTAAGGATACATTGGTGGGAGGTGCTGGTAATGATGTGATCTTTGGTGGACATAACGGATATTTTAACGCTATTTATACATACTCAACAATTTCAGGAGAAGACCCTGAAGGCCAATACACAGCACTTTATAATTCACTTACAACTCCTTCCGACGAAACACAATTAGGTAAAGGTTGGGGATGGTTAACTTCAATTGAAACGCCAGATAATGGCAGACCAACTTTTTTGACTTTATCGTTTCTGTATCAAACAACTAACTATAGTGGTGGCGGAATAGGTTATTTAATTGATCAAAACAGAACAAGTAAAAATTTGATTCATCAAGAAGTATTAGATAACGCTAGCGATTTTGATGCGTTCACAAGCACTGTTTTTGTGACGTTGGACGAAGAAAAAGATGAAAAGAACACGATTTTAGCAGGCGATGGTAACGATTATGTTATTGGTGGCTCTGGGGATGATTTTATTGATGGCGGTAAAAATGATGACCAAGTATTTGGTTTGGGTGGCTCGGATATCATTAGCGGTGGCGACGACAATGATATTTTGCTGGGAGATGGATTATTAAAAGATGACTACGATACCTTTGAATCGGTAAAAAGCTATTTGGATCATGGCAACGACATTATTGATGGAGGTAATGGGGATGATTACATCTACGGACAAGGCGGAAGTGATGTTCTTACAGGCGGTAATGGTAAAGATATTATCTTTGGTGACTATTTAGTTGGTTTGTTACCAAATGAATATCATGGCAATGATTATCTGGATGGCGGATCTGGTAACGATGAGCTGGCTGGTGGTGGTAAGGATGACATCATTTACGGAGGTGATGGAGATGATGTTTTGTGGGGGGATAATGCTGAAAACTTACAACCGCTGAGTGCTGAAAATAATGGTAAAGACTATCTTGATGGCGGCAAAGGGAATGACCAGCTTGAAGGCGGTGGCAATGATGATATTTTATTAGGTGGTGATGGAAATGACTATCTAGTGGGAGATATTGTCAGTGAAAGTAACCCAGGCTTTTCAAACTATGGAAATGACCACCTTGATGGTGGCGCTGGGGACGATGAGTTGTTTGGAGGGGATGGCGACGATACGTTAATAGCGGGAACAGGTCAGGATCAACTTTACGGCGGAAAAGGAAATGATACGCTCTATGGTTCTGGAGGCATTAAAGATGCATTTGGCATTTATCAAGGCTCAGATGTTTTAGTGGGAGAAGAAGGTAATGATGTCTACTACATGCAGGCTGGGGACTTTGTGGTAGATGATGTTGGTAATAATACTATTAATGCCAACGTTGGTTATTCTGATTTGCAACTGTATGGTTCGGCACTTGCGATTGGAACAGCGT
>JAKFVB010000028.1 GCA_021732405.1 Methylotenera sp. | reverse complement strand
CTTAAGAAGGATGTATACAACATTCTTTCAGCGCGCGTTAACCTTGCTCTTGGTTCTGCCAATTGGAGAAAAACATGAAAGAATTTCCGCGATTTACCGAATCAATTATTCAGCTCGAGCTGAAGCAACCGCATTGCAAAATAATCTTTGTTGCATTGCAGGCATTAATCAATCAACTTGAGGCTGGCCTATTGCCAGACCAATTTGAATCCATCCTAGTCAGCACTAAAAAACGCATGGGCGTTAAATTAGCTGCCGAACTCACCCAAGACCAAACCATCTTTTTAGACCAAGTGCACTTGGTTGCAGATGCATTCACTGACGCATTTAACGATAAGCAAATGTTTTATGTGAATGCTTTTCTAAAAGACATCAACGACCATTTTGACCAGCATTATGACCGAGAAGTGTTTGATTTAGCCGATGGTCAGACCCTCAAAATTGAAGATATGCATAGTGTCTATGGCTAATTTCAATCATGAATCAAGACGACCAGCCAAAGCTTTATCTCTTGCTGATTTTGCTATCGCTCATGGCATTACCTACAAAAACGCCCTTAAATATTGCCGAACAGGCCGACTATTTGGAGCGCATAAAAATCCCTTAACTAAAAAATGGATGGTATTCCCGCCCGCCAAAATATTAAGTCCGTGAGGCGTAAAAAGTACAAGCGAAAGCCCTTTAAACCGATAGACCGTGAGCAATTTAGAGAAGTGAGAATGATGAACCGATTAACCATTGAACAAACAGCCAAGCTGTTACAAGTGACCAGTAGAACGATAGCGCATTGGGAAAGCGGCGTGACCCGCATTCCCTATTCCGCTTTCAAGCTCCTGCGCTGCCTAGCCAATGGTGAATTGTTGCCTCAGGCTTGGAAAGGTTGGGTAATCAAAGGTGACACCCTTTGGTCGCCCGTGGGAAGGCCTTTCCGACAACATGAACTCGCTTACCTGACAAACTACATGAGTATGGCGCGTTTCTGGCAAGCAGACTATGCCAAACGAAGTGAACAACGTCAAGCCATGCGCCCCCTTTCAGAAAAGCCACAACTTTACCTCGTTGCAGGTAGTGACCTATGAAAAGCAAACCGTTATTAACGGGGGTATGGGGGATAAATCCCCCATGTAGACAGCACGGCTTCACTCTAGGAGCGATTATTTCGCGTGAACTGATATCACCACTCAAGCAAATAGCAGTTGCGCGCCCTGCTAGCGGTTTTTTAAGTTTTTTAGGGGTGAATACGGCAAGCACGCCAGCTCGGATGCGCTGCCGATCTGCCGTATCGTCCAATCATGTGAGGACTGCCGTGAGCTTGCGAACGCCAGCCCGCAATATGATTGGTTTACGCAAAATCAGCGTTTTGACCTGGCGTTTAGCAAAGTTTAAACATGCTGTCTTTGCACTTCGCTTCTTAATAATAAGCGAAGTTTGTCTAACGGGTGAGACATTATCCACGGTGCAAAAAGCATCCAATAGCCTTATGGCTATTGGCTTAGAGGGCAATTTATGACTGAAAAATACTATTCCGAGTTAGTTTTGCGTACTTTTAACCCCGAATTGCCAAAACCTGTGACCGTACAAGAGGCAGCACATTACTTCAATGTGTCCACTCGCAGGATACGCATATTGCTGGCAGAGGGGCGGCTCACTGGTTGGAAAGATGGGGGTGCTTGGCAAGTGAGATACCCCTATCAGCTCACCATCGGCACTAGGGGGCCACACCTAACCTACAAGCTTAAAATAGGTAATTTGGTACGCCCTTTTGTACCTAAGAAAAAACGGAACAGTGCGACAAAAAGAGCTCCAAAACAGAAAGCGAGGTCATGAAAATCCTTCAACGGCTGATAACCAAACTTATTTTTAATGCTGTATTTTTTAAAACAGATGCCAAGAGTAGCAAAAATGAATTTTATTTCCTATACATTATACGAAGTTAAATAATTATAAGGAAAACTTATCTGATAAGTTTTCTTTTTTTATTTGGCCTAAATTCTACCCTTGCCCAAATTTACATTGTGGATTTTATAAAAACGAATTTATGGCAAAAAATTAGCAAATGAAAGTAAAGACAAAAAGAGAGAGTTTCAGAATTAGCTATGCGCTTGTGATTGATTGCCTACTATAATGACACTTAACTGCCTTTGAGCTGCTTGATGATAAAATCAATAAAGTTGATGAAAAAATCTCTTATATTTTTTAAAAAAGATTTAATCAAAGCTTTATTTTTATCTATTGACTTGGCGTTAATTTCTTTCTGTTGAATATCGTATCGAGTCATAAATTTCCCGTGAAAGTCAACTAGTTCTAGGCTTTTTGAATTACTACCCAACTTCAAAACTTCAATACCGTCGTACAACATCATTGTTTTAGGGTCAAATTTTTTTAGTAAATAAACGTCATTATTACGTTTAATTACAAGTGTAGACCTATCATTTTTCAGCACAAATACAGATGTCATATTTCCCATATACTTTCCATAACCCACTAGCATGGAAACAAACACTGCCATTAAAAAAACATACATCATAAAACTTTTAAATGCAGTAGTTTTCCTTATATATCCCAAATCTAAATTAATTGCAGATTCACTAATAGTAGCGTTGTTTTCAGTATATTTATTTTTATGATTTTTTAGAATCTGAAATACTTTTTCAAAATAACTCATATTTTTATTATTACTGAATACAGGGGCTATAAAAATGAATATTAATAAACTAAATACATACAGATACATGAAGAAATAAGTACTTAAATTATTTGAAATCATCCAAATAAAAAATGGGAAAATTGATAAATAAGGATTTTGTAATAACCTTCTAAAGTAACCAGGACTATGGTCGTCATCGAACAATGCCCATATAAAAAATATAACAATGCAGCAAATTACAAATAACTGAACAATTGCTAAAGAAATGGACTTTAAACTAATCTCTGCATATTCATAGGAAATATCATAATTCAACAGCATTCCTAAATCTAACAAAATAGCGACGCATGTACCAATTACAGGTATCAACCATACGGATACAATACTATCCCTGAGTAGCTTCAAATAGTTGTTACTTTCGCTCACACACATCCATCCTAATTTACAAGAAACTAAAGATTAAAGAACTTAGAGTTTGTACTAACCAATTGTTTGTAAATTGAATTATAAGTGCTTTATTAAATTTTAGTTGATTATGCTGGATAAAAAGGATGCGTCATTTCCCTAGCTCGCATTGATTTAATACGTAAAGTATTGTCTTGTTCTGACTTTAATTAGTCGCTGTATTTTCCCTTTTGCTCTGTCTTTTTCGTGAGTTGGTTTCATTAAAAACCAAGTGCATGTTTCATCACGTAGAAAATATGAGTTTGCTCTTGAACACCTGAAAACAAGTGTGCCTTGGGGCCGCCTGCAAAAATTGCTACATCTTCACCTGCATGCGTGCCAGATTTTAATGGCACATTTGTTTCTTGATGAAAATTTGGGTCTTCGGTGTTAATTTCTTGCAAATTAGCAATACGGCCAGATTGTGGTATCAAATCTTGGTCATCTAAATCATGTTTGTCATCATGGCTGGGATGATAGCCTACGCCGTTTGCATAGCTTAGTGTGGTGTATGGTTTTTTGTCTGCTGCTGTTGAGGTTGTTTGTTCATTCGCTTGAATGACTTTACCTAAGATGGGATTACCGCGTGCTGGGTAGCCCGCTATTGTGAATGTGTGGCTGTGGTCTGCAGTGACAATCACTAAAGTGTCATTTAAATTCACCTTTGCAAGCGTTGCTTTAACTGCATCAGACAATTCAACGGTTTCACTTAGCGCCCTGTAAGCATTACCTGCATGATGGGCATGATCTATGCGCCCTGCTTCTATCATTAAAAAATAGCCTTTTTTGTTCTTAGATAAAATATCAATTGCCATCAATGACATTTCTTTTAGAGATGGCTCACTAAGCGCGCCTTGCGTTCTATCATGCTGATATTGCATATGGGACGGCTCAAAAAGTCCTAATAAACGGCGCGTTTTTTTAATGTTTATTGCATCAAACTGCGTTTTATTCCATACATAATCCGCATTAAATTTTTGCTGATATTCGTTAATTAAGTTTCTACCATCTGTGCGTTCGCCTGTTTTATTGGCATATTCAGGGTCTATCATGGTGTTAGGCATAAATTTCGTACGGCCGCCACCCAACGCCACTTCAAGCCCATCGCCAATGCCGCCAGCACCAAAATTATCAATCAACTGTGCTGCAATATCTTTTACTTTGCTGTCTTTGGGTAATTCAGAATCGGTTTCCCAATCTCGGTTTGAGGTATGTGCATAAGTGGCTGCAGGTGTGGCATGCGTAAGCCTTGCAGTAGATACAACGCCTGTAGAAAGGCCTTTTAATTCTGCATGTTCTAAAATAGTGGTTAGTTGTGCAGCCAATAGTTTTTGAGGATTAGTCTCTTTGCGCTTTATGTCTTGAGAAACTGATAGCAAACCATCATTTGTCTTAACGCCAGTCACCATAGCTGTCATCGTCGGTGCTGAATCAGGTGTTTGTTGGTTGGCAGAATACGTTTTAGATAGTGCCATATAAGGCAATTTTTCAAATGCTAGCTGATTACCCTCACCATCTACGCCATTTTGCTGACCTTCAAAAATTCTAGCTGCTGTAATGGTAGAAATACCCATGCCATCGCCCACAAACAAAATCACATTTTTGGCTGATTTATTATTGGGTGTGATTTTTTGGGCTGCTTCAAGTGCCGCTTGGCCTTTTTTAACCCAAGTGCTGGCATCTTCAGCAAATGCATGCTGTTGCATCAATAAAATTAATGGAATAAATGTGGTTAAGTATTTCTTGTGGGGTGAATATTGCATGAATATCCTAATTAATACTGTATTGGAATGTATTTTTTACGTTAGATATTTTAACGGCTTTCCCCCAAAGTCTGGAATTAGAGGCGTTGCTGAGGCATTCGGCATGAGCCCTGCTCCATTATTAGAAGCGCTTTTAAACGGTGGGCTGATTTACAACTATGACAATTGATGAGACTAGCTGCTTTTAAGTATTGTCCTTACTTAACACATAAAAGCAGCTTAAAATTGATGACTATTTTAGCGATTATTAAAAAAAGCAATATTCATGACACGATCGTTCACTAGAGTAAGCTCTGTTTCTTTGTAGGTACGTTTTTTGTCATACTTGACGTTATTTTTGTAATACCACATTTCAACTTTGACGGGTTTTTTGCCTTTTTCAGCATCTACATTTTTGCCAATAATTGAGCTGGCATTGGTTGGCTTAACTGAAAGTTGTTTTTTGGCTGGCGTACCTAATTTTTCAATCACTACTTTTTTTGATTTACCACTAAAGCTGTTTAAAAACTCATCTTCAGTATAGGTTTTACCAGCCGCATTTGCTAAGCCTGATAAGGTTAATGCTAATAAACTAGAGGCTAGCACTAGGTGTGTTTTAAAGTTCTTGTGCATAAATCATTGTTCCTATTATAGGTTCCTGTTTCTAAATAAATTGGCCTATGTAAATTGGCAAATAGCCTTTACGTAACGCTTCTCTCTCAAGTCGTGTTGACGCAATTAATTAAACGAAAGCTTTAATCCATCATAGCCGGCAAATACATTGGCATATTCTTGATTAGCCAGCTTTGCGTTTAAAGACACGTATTCTAAATCATGCGTCATGTGAATCATATAGCTTTGTTTGGCTTTTATACGACCAATATAATCTAGGCTTTGTTCAATATTAATGTGTGTTGGATGCGCAGTTTCGCGCAAGCAATCAATTAATAAGATATCCAAATCATTTAATAATGCCAATGAGGATTCTGGAATTTCGGATACATCGGTTAAATAAGCCAAATTGCCAATACGGTAGCCGTAGATATGCATCTTTCCATGAATGATTGGTATAGGTGTAATTTTAACGCCAAATAACGCAAAATCTTGATGAATCACTTCTGTGCGCAATACAGGCAAATCCCAAAAAGTTGCCATTGGCTCGCGCAAAGCATAGCCAAATTTTTGACTGATATGCGCTACCGCATCTTCTTTGGCATACAAAGGGATTTGGCTGCGCTGGATTTGGCAAAATGCGCGTAAATCGTCTATGCCATGTAAATGGTCGGCATGCGTGTGGGTGTAAAGAACGGCATCGACCCGCTTGATATTTTCGCGCAAGGCTTGACTACGTAAATCTGGCCCTGTATCGATTAAGATGTTTTCACCCGCATCTAAGGTGATTAAACTGGAACAGCGTGTGCGTTTGTTACGCGGATTATCAGATATGCAAGTTGCGCAGCCACAGCCCACCAAGGGTGTGCCAGCGCTTGACCCTACTCCTAATAAAGTAATCTGCATGACCTTTTTGCCTGCTTAGGCATGCACCCTAGCGTCTTTAAACAGCTTAAAAAAGTTTTGGGTAGTTGCTGCCATCACTTCTTCTAAACTAATATATCTAAGCTGCGCAATCTCTTGCGCAACATATCTTACATATGCAGGCTGATTGGTTTTGCCTCTAAATGGGATAGGCGCTAAGTATGGAGAATCCGTTTCAACCAGCATTTTTTCTAAGGGAATCGCTTTTGCGACTTCCTTGAGCTGCGTTGCGTTTTTAAAAGTCACAATGCCAGAAAACGAGATATAAAACCCCATTTCAATCGCTGCATATGCAACTTCTAAGCTTTCGGTAAAGCAATGCATCACCCCACCCACTCTATTCGCACCCTCTTCTTGCATAATGCGTAAAGTGTCTTCTGCTGCACTTCTGGTATGAATAATCAATGGCTTATTCGCTAAAATTGCGGCACGAATATGGGTGCGAAAACGCTCACGCTGCCATTCTAAATCACCTGTTAATCTAAAATAATCTAATCCTGTTTCACCAATGGCGACAATTTTAGGATGCTGTGCAAGCGTGACAAGCGTTTCAACCGTTGGCTCTTCAATATCTTCATAATCAGGATGCACGCCAACTGAGGCATAAAAGTTTTCATATTGCTCAGCTAGACTCAATACTTCAGGAAACTTATCTAAAGTAACAGAAACGCACAGCGCATGGCCAACCTCTGCATCAAGCATAGATTGTCTAACTGACTGAATATTAGCGATAATTTCAGGAAAATTAAGATGACAGTGTGAATCGACTAGCATAGGGTGACCAAAACATTAAGTATGACGAAAGACATGTACTGCAGGAAATAATTGCTTAGAAAAGAAAAAAACGCAATTACATAGTATGCGTTGCGCGATTAGATTTTAAAGTGCCACCTAGTATGGCCTCAATTTTATTGCGCACTTCCAACCCACCATCTTTTTCGCTGAACTGCACGCCAATACCTTGAGGGCGGTTGGCAGAAGCGGTTGGCGTTGTCCAAACGACTTTGCCCACCACTTTCAATTTGACTGGATCATCGACCAAGCTAAGCAACATGAATACTTCTTCGCCGATTTTAAAATTTTTATTAGTCGGGATAAATAAGCCACCGCCTTTGATGTAAGGCATGTAAGCAGCATATAGAGCAGATTTTTCTTTAATCGCCAGCGATAGCACACCTGGCTTATTCACAGATTGGTCAGTCGTTGGATTAGCGTTTGCTTGCGTGCTCAATTGAAATCTTTCTGTTGATTAATTAAGTGTTAATTAAAGATTTTAGTATAACTGAGTAAAATATTTTCAAGTTGCATTTCATTACTTAAAGGGTGATTCGCCATTTTTTTCGCATCAAGCAATTTTTGCTGAAAACTCAATAATAAATTTAAGTTTACGCTTTTGCACAAAGCTTGCAAAGCGTTAATATGCTGTGCGTGATACTGTGATTTTTGGCTTAATTTATAAGCAGTTAAATCAAAAATCCATTTTTGTATTGTATCAATTGCACGCTCCATGCCTAGCGACAAAAACATAGGTGCACATGTAAAAGTTTGTAATTTTGCACCTAATGCCAGCTGCTTAATCAACTCATCCGTCACGTCATTATCTGCCGCTGCCTGCAAAGCAATTAAAGGCGCGCCGCCTGCATAATCTAATAGGTTTTCAGCATTGTTCACGTTTTGTTGTTTCAGCCAGTCTAAAGCGTCTTGCTTGCTGGGTAACGGCATGTCAATTGCCTGACAGCGGCTAGTAATAGTGGCTAGCAAGCGTTGCGGCTGATTGGTCACCAACAAAAACAGCGTATTCGCTGGCGGCTCTTCTAACATTTTAAGCAAGGCATTAGCAGAAGCGATATTTAAAGTTTCGGCAGGCGAAATCAAAATAACACGGTAACCATTTGCTTGGTGTTGCGATAAGCTTAAATAATCAATCAGTTGCCGTATCTGAGCGACTGATATTTGGCTTTTTTTAGCAGCTTTTTTCTTTGGCGCATCTTCTGCTGATTCTGCGTCTTCTGGGCTAATCAAGCGAAAATCTGGATGATGCATTTCTTTAAACCACGAACAACTTGCACATTCTCCACAAGCGTACGTTTCAATCGGCGCTTTACATAACAAGCTACGTGCTATATCTAAGGCAAAGTCTTGTTTGCCAATGCCTGCGCATCCACGTAACAACAAAGCATGCGGCAAAGTTGCACGTTGCTGCATAATATGTTGCCATTGATTTTTTTGCCAAATATACATATTAATTATAGTGTTGCAATTACTTCTTTAACTAAAACTTTAACTTTATCAATACTCTGATTGGCATCAATAATATGAAAAATATGGGAATTTTCAGCTGCTCTTAATAAGTAAGCCTGACGCAATTTTTCAAAGAATTGGGCATTCTCACGCTCAAACTTGTCTGGCTCGCGGGCGCTAGCC
>JAKFVB010000043.1 GCA_021732405.1 Methylotenera sp. | reverse complement strand
ACTTTATTGCTTGTTACCGTTTGTTTAATTTGTGCTTGCGTATCCATTTACTTCTCCTTGCTTCATTTTTGATTTATCTATTTGAGGCTGCAGCCCATGCCTCTGGTGTGTAGGTTTTCATTGATAGTGCGTGTATTTCTGCGCGCATGCGGTCGCCTAACGCCGCATAGACCAATTGATGCTGCTGTATCATGCGCTTACCCTCAAAAGCAGGGCTAACAATCACCGCTTCAAAGTGCGTGCCATCATCGCCTAATACTTGAATGTAATCACAAGGCAAGCCTTGCGTAATGTAACTTTCTAACTGTGCTGAACTTAACAAACTTTTCTACCTTTGATGACCCGTTTAAATTTATGCTCTTAATTTATAACCAGATTTTAACATTTTTAAGGCAAGCCATGCTAACCCCAATAAAAAGCTCAGCACAACCACAAAACTTAGCCATGGCGAAATATCGCTTTGCCCAAAGAATCCGTAACGAAAGCCGTCTATCATATAAAAGAATGGATTGAATTTTGAAACCGCCTGCCAAAATGGCGGCAAAGAGTGGATTGAGTAAAATACGCCAGATAGAAACGTCAGCGGCATAATGACAAAGTTTTGAAATGCTGCCATCTGATCAAATTTATCTGACCAGATACCCGCAATAATGCCAAAAGTCCCCAGCAATGCGCTACCTAACAGGGCGAATACAAATATCCATAGCGGATGCACAATAGATAAATCTACAAACCAAATCGCTACAAAATAGATGCTAAAGCCCACCAAAAAGCCGCGAATAATAGCAGCGGCTAAAAACGCAATGAAAAATTGTGCGTAGCTAATTGGCGTTAATAATACAAAGACAATACTGCCCATAATTTTAGATTGCACCAAGCTGGATGAGCTATTGGCAAATGCGTTTTGCAATAGCGACATCATAACCAAACCTGGGATTAAAAACGCTTTGTACGGCACGCCTTTATAAACTTGCACATGATTTTCCAGCACATGTGAAAATATCAATAGATACAGCAATGACGTGAGCACAGGCGATGCAACCGTTTGAAATGCCACGCGCCAAAAGCGAAATAACTCTTTTTTGAACAATGTATAAGTACCGCGCCATTGCGGTGAAATCAAGCCGTCAATGAGATTCCCATTAATAATACTCATAGTGCACCTGCCTGCTGGTTTTGCTGTGGCGCCTGTTCACCCACTAGCGACATAAACACATCTTCTAAATCGGCTTCAATTAATTGCATATCCTGTACATTCACGTTGGCTTTGCGTAACTCACTTAAGGCATATTCAATTTGATTCAGCTCGGTTAACGCTAATGTAAAAATGCCATTTTCGCCATTTTTAAGCATCGGCAACAAAGTACTTGGCAGATTTGCTTGGCCAAGCGTTAAGCGTAAATTTTTACCAGGCAATTTGCTCAGTAAATTGGCAGTTGTATCCAGCGCGACTATTTCGCCTTGCTTCATCATCGCCACGCGTTCACATAGCGTTTCTGCTTCTTCTAAATAGTGCGTGGTAAGAATAATGGTATGGCCATCATTATTCAGCTTTTTGATAAAGGCCCATAGCATTTGGCGCAACTCAACATCCACGCCTGCTGTCGGTTCATCCAATACAATAACGGGTGGCTTGTGCACCAAGGCCTGCGCAATCAATGCGCGGCGCTTCATACCGCCAGAAAGTTTGCGCATATTGGTATGCGCTTTGTCAGTTAGGCCTAGATTTTCAATGACCTCATCTACCCAAGCATCGTTTTCGCGACCACGACCAAAATAACCCGCCTGAAAACGCAACATTTCGCGCACATTAAAAAATGGGTCAAATACTAACTCTTGTGGCACAACACCTAACGACATGCGCGCAGCTTGGTAGCTATCCACCACATCATGCCCCATAATCGCAACCTTGCCTTGCGTTGGCTTTAACAGCCCTGCCAATATATTAATCAGCGTGGATTTACCTGCGCCATTTGGCCCAAGCAAGCCAAAAAATTCACCTTGCTCAATGGTTAAGTCGATGCCGTTTAAAGCATGCAATTGACCAAAACTCTTATGAATTTTTTCAATTTTTACTGCTGGTGTTAATTTTTTATCCATTATTCTTAATCGTTAAGTCAGTTATACGGGCTATTTAAGTATCGCTATAAATACGAAACCCCATCATTAAGATGGGGTTAAGTTAATCGATTACTACATCAAAAAATTAATTAATTAATTCGGCGACATCATAAAGCTGCACTAAGCTACTTAAATTATCGGGCAGATTCACAAATGTTAGCGACTGATTTTCTCTGGTTGCGCGGCGCTTCCACTCTAAAATCAAACTTACTGCTGTAGTGTCAATATCTTCAACTTCTGCAAAATCAATCGTTGTATTTTCTGCGATAGTAAATTCCTGACTCGCTTTTAAAATGTCACTTGCTGTTTGAATAACAACGTCGCCACTTAATATCCAGCGATGTTCAGTTTGCGCTATTTGAGCCATAGATGTTAATTATTTAACTTTTGCCGCATTGTTTTTATCAGCCAGTTTTTTAATCAAACTGTCTAGGCCATTTTGACGAATTTCTTGTGCAAACTGGCTACGATAGTTAGTCACTAAACTAACACCCTCAATCACTATGTCGTACATCTTCCAAGAATCTGTTTGCTTTTCTAGTGAATAATCAACAGCAATTGGTTGGCCGCCTGGCGGCAATATGGTGGTTTTTACCGTAGCGGTCGTCGCGCCATCTGCTAAACGTAATGGTTTGTAGTCGATAGTTTGATCTTTATATTTCGACAAAGCCGTTGCGTAGGTGCGCAATAATAAGGTACGGAATTCTGTCTGAAAGGCGGTTTTTTGCTCTGCAGTAGCCTTAGTCCAGTTTTTTCCCAACACTAAACGAGAAATTCGCTCAAAGTTAAAATTAGGCAGAATTTTTTCTTCAGCTAACGCAAAAATTTTCTCTTGGTTGCCTGCTTGAATATCTTTATCACTTTTAACAATGGCAATGACTTCTTCAGCAATTCGTTTAACAAGCACATCTGGCGCTTCGGCCGCCAGTGTAGTCGCACTAAAACAAAGCATGGTGCTCGCTATTAATAATTGTTTTATACCGTCTTTAATCATTTATTTATCCTAAATTTATATTGTTAGTTGTCTAAATCAGTTTCTAAACCAGTTTAAGGTTTAGCGGGTTGTGTCATCGCATCTAGTGGGTTAGAGCCTAACGCATCATCAGCCGCTTTGGTTGAGTTTGTATCTGTTTTTGCTACTCCCTCACCTGATTCTTTTGCCTCAGGTGATTCTGAAGCTTTATTGTATAAAAACTGGCTAATCATTTTTTCTAATACAACTGCGTCTTGCGTTTGGAGGATTTTATCGCCGTTTACCAAAGCAACTTCATCACCGCCCGCTTCTAAACCAATATACTGCTCACCTAACAAGCCTGCAGTGTAGATATTAGCAAAGGTGTCTTTTGGGAAAGCGTAACGTTTGTCTATACTCAGACCCACAACTGCTTCAAAAGTTGTGCCATCAAAAGTAATATCACTTACACGCCCCACCACCACGCCTGCACTTTTAACAGGTGCTCGGGGTTTTAAGCCGCCAATATTCTCAAAATTGGCGGTTACCGTGTAGGTTTCGCCAATACCACTGGTGGTTAAATTCCCCACTTTCATGGCAAGCCCTAGCAACGCAGCCAAACCTAAGGCCACAAATATGCCGACCCATAAATCAATTGTTGTTCTTTCCATTGCCATACTCCTGTTGCCTTACATGCTAATCATAAATGAGGTTAATGCAAAATCTAGCCCTAAAACTGCTAAGGATGAAGTTACAACGGTTCTGGTTGTTGCCCGACTGACGCCTTCTGCTGTGGGCGGCGCATCATAGCCTTCAAACAATGCAATCATGGTGCAAGCCACACCAAACACCAAGCTTTTGATGACGCCGTTTAAAATATCAAATCGCCAATCAACATTGGCCTGCATTTGTGACCAAAATGCTCCAGCATCTACGCCAATTAAAGGCACCGCTACCAAATAGCCCCCTAAAATACCCACCATTGAAAACAGTGTAGCCAAAATTGGCATGGCAATTACCCCAGCCCAAAAACGTGGCGCTACTACCCTTGCAATAGGGCTTACTGCCATCATCTCCATGGCTGATAATTGCTCAGTCGCTTTCATTAAACCGATTTCAGCTGTAATAGCGGTGCCTGCACGGCCAGCAAATAACAAGGCTGTAACAACAGGGCCTAATTCACGCAATAAAGAAAGCGCCACCAATACGCCAATCGCTTCAGACGAACCATATTTTTGCAAAGTGTAATAGCCCTGCAAAGCCAGTACCATGCCCACAAAAAAAGCGGACACTAAAACAATGATTAACGACATCACGCCAGTAAAATATACTTCGCGAATGGTTAGATGAAAGCGGCGAAAGCTCTCACCAGAATAAGCTAACGTTAAGCCAAACAGTCGCGCACCTGCACCCAAACGCCAAATACGATCGCTAAAGTTATGGCCAATTTTGCGTAAGATTCGTACCAAGCCGACTAAAATATTAGAGCGTATCATGCGCCTTGCCTTGCATTCTCAAAACCCAGTAAATCTTGCGCATAATCACCTGCAGCGTAATGAAATGGCACAGGACCGTCTTTTTCGCCATGCACAAATTGATGCACAAATGGCAAAGTAGATTTGCGCAAATCTTCTGGCGTACCTTCTGCCACCACCACGCCGTTAGCCACAAAATACACGTAATCAGCAATCGTAAAGGTTTCTTTTACATCATGCGATACGATAATTGATGTTGCGCCAAGGGCATCGTTTAATGTGCGGATTAAACCACAGATAACACCCATAGAAATGGGGTCTAATCCCGCAAATGGCTCATCATACATGATGATATCAGGGTCTAATGCAATAGCGCGCGCCAAAGCAACACGGCGTGCCATACCGCCAGATAATTCAGTGGGCATCAACTTGTGTGCACCACGCAAGCCGACTGCATTTAACTTCATTAACACCAAATCGTGAATCATGCTTTCAGGTAAGTCGGTATGTTCGCGCATAGGGAAAGCCACGTTTTCATACACAGACAAATCGGTAAATAGCGCGCCTTGCTGAAACAACATACCCATTTTACGACGTAGTTTATAGATGCCATCACGACTTTGCTGATGAACAATTTGTCCCTCTACACGCGCCTCACCCTTGCTTGGCTTTAGCTGCCCGCCAATTAAGCGTAATAGGGTTGTTTTGCCACTGCCGCTACCGCCCATAATAGCCACCACTTTACCACGTGGAAACACCATATTAATGCCTTGATGTAGCATGCGGCCTTTGTAGCCAAAAGAAAGATTGTTAATCTCTACAATATTTTGTGCGAGGGTATTTGGTGTCATTTGATATGTTTTTTCATTTTATTACATTTTAAATCAAATCACGCAAGTAGCAATACTTTAAATGGGTATGACTCAAAACAAAAAGCCCGCAAAAAGCGGGCTCGATTATTCTCTTGCTAGCGCGCTCAGAGTGACATGCATACCGTATATTGATTATTTACGTTTGCTGCCAGCGCCATTGTTGCTGAATCCATAGCCGCAGCAGGTGCAGCACCAGTTGGCCTTGCGCGGACATTTCCTGTTGAAGTTTCACCATCATCTAAAGTGATATCAATTTGCAACGCGTCTCGACCAAGTATTAAATCAGAACATACTGCATAAGAGCCCGTCATAGTTAAAATTGGAGGGGCAACCGCTAAAGTTTGAATACCAATTCTGCCATTATTAGAATTTACAGGATCAAAGCCAGCTGCAAGCACGGTGGGGCCTGGTGCTAAACCAGCTAAACGAACATGTTGCCAAAACAAAATTGCTTCGGTACCAGCTGCAAAATCATCACTCCATGCACCATTAATTTGGCCATTGTTAACTCCTGCGCCTGCAGCTACCTGTGCTGCAGGAGGGCCCGGTAAACGCACGTCTGCCCTACCATCATCGCCTGGTACTGATTTAAACCGATCTTGATAACCGTACAAATAAACTTGGGCATTTTGAAAGTCACGCGTTAGGCTTTTAACGCGCGCACTATTAATCAGCTCTTGGCCCCTTAAAACACCACCAAGTAGCAATCCAATAATCACCAATACGATGGCTAATTCAATTAGGGTAAAACCTGTTTGCTTGTTCATTATCGCTTCCTTAACGAATATTATTTTGTGAACGATGTCATTTCATCACATTTTTGTAACATTTGATGCAAACAACATGCCAAGCTGCTTTTATTGCGCAAAGCCGTATTTACTGGCTATTTTAATCACTTTAAGCTAAATTTAATGTTAAAAAATAAAGCAGTTGTTGAAATATCGTCATAACTGACAAATTATTGACACAGCCACACCTTTTTAGCCTCTCTTTTTTGGATATGACGCATGTTTAAAAATCTGTTCAATTACAGCACGATTAATTTAATACTGATTAATAATTCGCATCGCGTATTGGCATTAATGCTTTTATCGCTGCATGCCTTTTTAATATGGGGCAGCAACGCGCACTATCTTCAGCAAACGTTTTTTTTATGCACCTATGCTTTGTTTTTATTATGGCAGCCCATTTGGCGGAGCACCGAAAAACTTTCTAAGCCAGCACTTTTCCTCTTTATTGGCGTTGGCGTACTTGGCTTTTTGTATATCAATTGGTGGTTAACTGCTTTGTGGTTATCCATTTTATTTGGTTTGTTGGGTGGCCGTATTTTTTCTGTAGAAACCAGAGTCAATCGCGTTATACATATATTAGCAGCAAGTTATTTGCTTTCTATGTTGCTGTTGTGGGTAGTCCCCAAATTGCTTAACGCATCCAATGATTTAGAAGCCGCTACTTTTGTTATTCGTTATTTCATTCCACTTTTGCCTATTGTTATTTTATTTATGCGCAATCAAACCAGCAAATCTGGCCAATTGCCAGTGTTAGATTTTTTTTACACCCTGCTATTAATGCTAGTTGCGCTGATTTTGGTGCTGGGAAGCTATGCAATTGGTACGGTTAATACAGTTAACTATATTCAAGTGATGTTTATTACCATATTCAGCTTGGCCTTTGTGCTGATAGCTTTTAGCTTGTTATGGCAACCCAGCACGCGTTTTTCGGGTGTCGAATTGCTAATGTCGCGCTATTTATTGAGTATTGGTATGCCATTTGAAAAGTGGGTTAAAAATATTGCATCTTTAGGCGAGATTGAATCGACCGCCAACGGATTCATTCAAGCGGCGATGGTTGAAATGACATCTCTGCCTTGGGTTTCTGGTGTATCTTGGCTGGCAGATGATACACAAGGCAAGTTGGGCGAATCGTCCAATCATCAAACCAATTTTAACTTTAAAGATTTTCATATGACCTTGCATACCAATTGGCAAATTTCGCCTGCTTTGTATGTGCATGTTAAATTGTTAACGCAAATTATGGGTGAATTTTATGACGCCAAACGGCGCGAAGAGGTGTTGCGCCAAAACGCTTATATGCAAGCGTTTTACGAAACTGGGTCGCGTTTAACACATGATATTAAAAATATTTTGCAATCCGTGGGCACTTTGGTTTCTGCCGCACAACAAACTGAAGATAAAGATAATGAGGCGTTATTAACCTTAATTCGCAAGCAGTTACCTGTTTTAAACCAAAGAATCGCATCCACTTTGGACAAGCTGAAAGCGCCTGGTGAAGATAAAAAACGTTTGGAGAAAATGTCCGCTTGGTGGAAAAATTTGCAATTACGTCACACGCAAGATCATATTGAATTTATTGCAGGTGAATTACCAAAACAGGATATTAATGCCGAGGTGTTGGATAGCGTGATGGATAATTTGATTAATAATGCGATTGAAAAAGCGAAATATCAGCCAGATACAATGATTAACATTGAGATGCAACGTGACGCTGAACAGCGTTTTTATATTGATGTAACCGATACTGGCAAGGCGATGGATGCAAAAATTGCTAATGATTTATTTAAGAAACACATCGCATCGCATAATGGGTTGGGCGTTGGTTTGTATCATGCTGCGCAAGATGCAAACCAAGCAGGATATAGCTTAAGCTTGGATAGCAATGTGAACGGCGCTGTGCGTTTTAGAATAAAGTTAACCACTTAAAAGCAACAGTTTTTCTACCATTTTAAGTGGTTAAGTATTGAATATTCAGGCTTTTAAAGTGGTTAAGTATTAAAGCTCGCCATATGAATGTAGGCCGCTTAAAAACATATTCACGCCTAAAAAGGCGAATGTGGTCACTAGCAAACCAATTAAAGCCCACCAAGCCAGCACTGGGCCGCGCAAACCTTTAACCATACGCAAATGCAGCCAAGCAGCGTAATTTAGCCAAACAATCAGCGCCCAAGTTTCTTTCGGGTCCCAACTCCAGTAACCACCCCAAGCTTCAGCAGCCCACATTGCACCCAAAATGGTAGCAATGGTAAAAAAGGCAAAACCCACAGCGATGGCTTTGTACATCACGTCATCTAGCACTTCTAAGCTAGGCAAACGGTTGGTTAATATGCCTTTTTTAGCCAATAAGTAAGCACTTGCTACCATTGCCGCTAACGAAAATGCGCCGTAGCCAACAAAGTTTGCGGGCACATGAATTTTCATCCAGTAGCTCTGTAACGCTGGCACTAAAGGCTGAATCGCATCCGCGCCGCGATCAAATCGGTACCATAAAATAAATACAACAGCGGCATTAATAATCAGCAGTACAAAACCACCAAGCTGTTTGGTATTAAATTTACTTTCATAATGTAAATATAAGAGTGAGGTAATTAAACAAAATAAA
>JAKFVB010000086.1 GCA_021732405.1 Methylotenera sp. | reverse complement strand
TCAAACAGTTCGCGAATAATACGCATGGCCTTTGCGCTCATGCGATTGACTTTGTAGTGATGATATAAATTTTTGCGCAAAAATTGTTTTAACGCTAAATTTTGTTGGGTTATTACTGGGCTAAAAGCCATTATGTAAGGCGCTTGACGAATATCTTGGATGTTTTTAGGGTTAAGTTGTGCGATATTTTGTGCGCTGGTTTGACATAAATCGACTACCAAAATATTAATCATGCGGCGCACGGTTTCGTGGATTAATCGTTTTTGTTCTAATTGCGGATATTTGCTTTTAACAATTTCTAGCTGTGAGTTAAATAGTTCAATTTCTTGCAGTTGTTCTACCGTAATCAAGCCAGAACGCAAGCCGTCATCAATATCGTGATTGTTGTAGGCAATTTCATCCGCAAAATTGGTTAATTGCGCTTCTAAACTAGGGTTGGTTTTATCGATAAAGCGCTGACCCACATCGCCCAATTGTTTGGCGTTTTTAAGTGAGCAGTGTTTAAGAATGCCTTCGCGCAATTCAAAGCTTAAATTTAATCCATCAAATTCGGCATAACGCTGCTCTAATTTATCAACCACGCGCAGTGATTGCAGATTGTGCTCAAAGCCGCCGTAATCGCGCATGCAATCGTTCAGCGCATCTTGGCCAGCATGACCGAATGGGGTGTGGCCTAAGTCGTGCGCCAGCGCTATCGCCTCGGTTAAATCTTCATGCAAGTTGAGGGTGCGCGCAATGCCACGCGCGATTTGTGCGACTTCTAGGCTATGCGTTAAGCGCGTGCGAAATAAATCGCCCTCGTGATTCACAAATACTTGGGTTTTGTATTCTAAGCGGCGAAAAGCGGTAGAGTGAATAATACGGTCGCGGTCGCGCTGAAAAGCGTTGCGTAACGGTGAAGCAGGCTCTTCAAAGCGTCTTCCAAGTGAAGTTTCTGGCTTGGCAGCATAAGCGGCGAGTGTATTCATAAACTATAGGAGTGAAAGTGTTTCATTTAGTTTATTCACATCGTAATCGCTGGTAATCACCGCTTTACCAATGCCTTGCTGTAAAACTAACCTTATTTTGCCATCTGCTACTTTTTTATCGCTCGCCATTAAGTCCAAGTACTTAGTCACGCCTAGTTTTGGTGCTTGCAAGGGTAAATTCGACGCATTTAATAGGTTAAGTATGCGCGCAAATTCATCTGCATTTAACCAGTTCATCCGCACAGATAAGTCTGCTGCCATTATGGTACCTGCTGCTACCGCTTCGCCATGCAGCCAAACACCATAACCCATTGCATTTTCAATAGCATGACCAAAAGTGTGACCTAAATTTAGCAATGCGCGTTCGCCTGTTTCATGCTCATCTGCGGCCACTACTTCCGCTTTGTTCTGGCAAGAGCGGTAAATGGCATAGCTAATCGCCGCTTCATCTAAAGCTATTAATTTGCCAATATTCACTTCTAGCCACTCAAAAAAATCGGCATCGCGAATTAAGCCGTACTTAATCACTTCCGCTAGCCCTGCGGATAGCTCGCGCGGGGGTAAGCTTTGCAGTGTATCAATATCGGCCAATACTAATTTGGGCTGATAAAACGCACCAATCATGTTTTTACCCAGTGGATGATTAATGCCTGTTTTGCCGCCAACGCTAGAATCCACTTGTGACAGTAATGTAGTAGGAATTTGAATAAACGGTACACCGCGCAAATAAGTTGCCGCGGCATAACCTGTTAAATCACCAATTACGCCGCCACCTAGTGCAATTAACGTGGTGCTACGCTCGCAACGATTTTTGAGTAGCGTATCGTAAATGAGATTAAGCGTTTCTGTGTTTTTATAGGCTTCGCCATCGGGCAAAACAATTTCAATTACCGTTACACCTGCGTTACGCAAAGTGCTGCTTAATTTTTCTAAATACAAAGGCGCAACCGTTGTGTTAGTCACAATCGCTACATTTTTACGTTTTAGATAAGGCAAAATCAAATCTGCCTGATTTAATAAGTTAGACCCAATATGAATGGGATATGAGCGGTTATCGAGTGCTACATGTAAAGTTTGCATGATGAGTTGCTATATTTATTTGTTAAATTTAAATCTGGAATTTTAAATCGAGTGCGGATTCTATTTTGGTAATAATAGTATTAACAGGTTGATTGCCAGTATCAATAATATGGGTCGCCACTTCGGTATATAAAGGGTTACGCTCTGCATACAGCTGCTCTAGCTTGGCGCGAATGTCCACATTTTGTAAAAGCGGCCTGTGTTTATCATTGCGGGTTCTATGCCACAACTCAGTAACATTGGCGCGCAGATAAATCACATGACCATTGGCTTTTAATAATTCGCGATTTTCTGCCGCGATAACTGCGCCACCACCAGTAGCCATCACAATGTTTTCTTGAGTGACAAGATCTTGAATTACTGCAGTTTCGCGCTTGCGAAATCCCGCCTCACCTTCTAAATCAAAAATAACTGGTATTTTTACACCAGTGCGTTTTTCGATTTCCACATCGGTGTCATAAAACTGTTTGTTTAAATGTTTAGCTAAAATTTTGCCTATGGTGGTTTTGCCCGCACCCATCAAACCAATAAAAAAAATGTTATTTACTTCTGTCACAATATTTTGTCGCTTAATTTTTAAACAAAAATGCCTATCAGGTTAATGATAGGCATTTTAAGGTAAACCGCGCATTCTGTCAGTTAAGACTTACGCTTAAGTTTATCTACACATTATCTTAAGCCCAAGCTTTCATCCATAATTTTTGGCGTAATAAAAATAAGCAACTCGCTTTTGTCATCTTGTTTAGTACGACGTTTAAACGCATTGCCAATAATCGGAATGTCACCAAAAAATGGTACTTTTTCAACGGCGTTATTTTCAGTTTGTTCATAAATGCCACCTAATACTGCCGTTTCTCCGTTAGATACTAGCACTTGGGTTTTTACGTTTTGCGTGTTGATTGCTGGTACACCAGCAGTTTCTTCACCTGGTGAGTCTTTTCTCACTTCCAAATCCATGATGATTTTGTCATCTGGTGTGATTTGTGGTGTGACTTCTAAACTTAACTCTGCTTTTTTAAAGGCAATATTAGCCGCACCACTGCTAGATGCTTGTAAGTAAGGAATTTCAACACCTTGTGCAATTCGTGCTGTTTGTTGATTAGCCGTCGTAACGCGTGGGCTAGAAACGATTTTGCCCCGTCTGTCGCTTTCTAATGCTGAGAGCTCTAAGTTTAATAGTAATCCAGCTGGTAGTCTGAACAAGCTAAAAGCAATGCTACCAAATGCGTTAGCAACGGGCAGATTAGAATTTAAGCCAGTATTACCGTTTATAGTAGTAGATCCAACGATACCTGGGGGTGAACCTACCCCAGTTGTCACGCCATTATTTAGTGATCCACCAAGACTTAAACTGTTGTTGCCTGGGGTCGTTGCGCTTTGAACACCGAATCTAGCACCTAAACTTTTACTAAAAGTGTCTTCAGCTAGAACAAGACGTGATTCAATCATTACTTGTTTAACAGATACGTCTACTTTGTTGATAATTGCCTGAATTTCCTCAAGTTTTTTTGCGGTGTCTTGAATGAACAGCGTATTGGTGCGTGGATCGTAATTCACATTGCCGCGTTTAGATAAAATACGGTTTTGCCCAGGGGCTCCTGCAGTAGCAATGCCGCCAGATGAGTTGCTGCCATCTAAAATTTTATTGAATTCTGAAGCTTTTTGATATTTAAGCGTAAAAGATTCTGTGCGTAACGGCTCTAAATCTTCAATTGCTTGCGTCGCCTCTAGTTGCGCTTTATCTTTTGCTGTCACTTCTTCTGATGGGGCAACAGTAATCACATTGCCTGATTTTCGCATCGTTAAGCCTTTGTTTTTCATGATAATATCCATAGCTTGATCCCATGGAACATCTTTAAGTCTTAGCGTTAAATTTCCTGTTACGGTGTCACTGGTAATAATATTCAAACCAGTAAAGTCTGCAATCACTTGTAACACTGAACGCACTTCAATATTTTGAAAGTTAAGAGATAGTTTTTCACCAGAGTAACCAGGTTTAGAGCCTTTAACTAGCTTGTCTGGATCTTCAATCACCTGACGCACATCAATGATGAATTTTTTGTCAGCCTGATACGCAGACTGCTCCCAAATGCCTTTAGGTTCAATAGAAATTCGGCTGTTTTTTCCTTGTTTCATGGTGTCTACATACAAAACAGGTGTGTTGAAATTAATCACATTCAAGCGACGTTGCAAATCAGCAGACACATCTGTATTCACAAAATCAACAATAATTAACTTGCCTTTTTGCTTAATATTAATACCTGAGTTGGCATCAGATAAATCCACAATAATACGACCTTCGCCATTTTTGCCGCGTGCAAAATCTACATTGGTAATAGCATGGCTTTGGCTGGTGGCGCGCGCTTCTGAAAAGCGTGTTTCTGTGCTGGTATTTCCAACACTTGCTTCATTGCCTTGAAGCGTGATGATTACCTCTTTACCGTTTAAAACAGTATTGTAGTTTACGTTTTTAGATAGATTCAGTACCACGCGTGTGCGATCTTTGGCTTGAGCAAATGAAACGCTTTTGAGAGCACCTTGCTCACTTGAAATATTGTTCTTGCTCAAACCGTTGGCTGTATTTGGAAAGTCCAAAGCAATGCGAGCAGGATTATTGAGCGTAAAACCAGCTGGTGGGTTGGTCAGCGCTTCTTTCATGAGTAAACGAATACTGACGCGACCGCCAGAAAGTGCAGAAAAATCAATACTTTCAATTTTATTATCTAAGGCTGCGTTGTCCTCTGCAGCAAAGGCGCTCTCGGTAAAACCAACGTTAAGACTGATAATCAGTAGCGGCAGTGTAAAAATTTTTGTCATCATGTTAAGCATATTCATTCCCATCATTTATTCTTGCAGATTAATACTTGCGCTACGTTCAATCCAATCACCTGTAAGGTCATCTTGCACAATTTCTTTTAGTGCAATATCACTTTCGTTAATTGCGGTTACTAAGCCATAGTTAGGGCCCAAATAGTTACCGATTTTTACTTGTTGTAAAGTGTTGTCTGGCGTTTTAATCAGTGCATAAGTTAATTTGTTGCGACTCAATAAGCCTACATACTTCAAACTTTCCAGCGGATATGACTCGAGGGCTTCTTTGGGGCGATTTGTGTTGGGTTGTAAAGAGCCATTTTTACTGGCCGCTTTACGTGGCCTAAAAGGGTCGGCTAAGGTGCCATCTGCGTTATATTGAAGCGGTGAATAAGGCAACACTTCTGGTAAGGGCTCTACGCCCTTACTCATTTCATTGGATGCGCTTGACATGAATTTGTCTAGGTCGTCACCTTCGCTGCCGTTACAGGCCGCTAGCAATAAACTTAACACTAAAACACTAGGTAATTTTAATAGAGAATTGTACCGTATCATTTTTTAACTTCTTTCACTTCAGATGCTTTTTTAGCAGCAAGTTCTGAAGAGTCGAGATAGCGATATGTTTTTGCTACTGCTTCTAATATCAAGGGACTATCTTTGGTTTCTCTATTTAAAGGTGATATGGCCATATCGTTCAGAGTTACAATTCTGGATAGCTTGGAAATATCGGTCGCGAACGCACCCACGTCGTGATAGCTCCCTTTGATTTTAATTTGAATGGGCATCTCTGCATAAAAGTCCGCAGAAGTTTCCTGACCAGGTTTAAATAACTCAAACTCTAATCCGCGGCCTAAGCCAGCTTGGTTAATGTCAGTTAACAATCCATCCATTTGGGATTTATCTGGCAACTGCTTAAGTAATGCACCGAATGTTTTTTCGATATCAATCATTTGCTGTTTGTAAGCATCAATTTTTACTGCCTGACTTTTTTTAACTAGGAATACTTGCCGCAACTCTTGCTCTTTTGCTTCAGCTTGATCGAACTCATCTATTTGAGGACTCCATAAAAACCAGTATCCCAAACCGATTAAGATGATGAAGATAATGCCTAACAACACCAACTTAACAGGCATTGGCAAGCTACCTGCATTTTTAATATCAATATTATTAAAATCATCTAATTTCATAGCGGTTATGTCCCTTTGATTTTATTTTTATTTGGTGCTTCTTCAGCTTTTTGAACTTTCAACGACACGTTCAAGGTAAAGTCATTTTGCTTGATACCGTTGATAGTCATCGCTTTAATTTCAATCAGATTGGGGGACTCCATCCAATTAGAAACGCTTAAGTTACGCACAAGCGTTGCTACACGGGCATTTGTATCTGCAACACCTTCTAAGGTAATTAAGTTGCCCTGTTGTTTAATACTTTTTAAATAAAGGCCCTCTGGCAGTTGCCTTGACAACTCATCTAATATGACAACTGATTGACTGCGATTTGTTTGTAAATTCTCAACAATTTGTTTACGCTCTAATACGTTACTGATTTGATCTTTTAGGTCTTTAATATCTGCAATTTCTTTGTCTAAATTTGATATTGCCAGTTCCAAACGACCATTGCGCTCAATTTGAGAGTCTTTTTTAGCGCCTAGGTAAGTCCAGCCTGTAAACACCACAGCACCTGCCGCAACCGCTGCCATCAAAGCCATTAATCCAAACTGGCGTTGACGTTCGGCACGTTTTAATTGGCGATGCGGTAATAAGTTAATGCGCATCATATTAATCTATCCCCCGCATGGCTAAGCCACATGCAATCAGTAATGCAGGCGCATCAATAGAAGCTTGTTGCTGCTTAACTTTGGTTGCAAGTGACATTGCTTGAAAAGGATTGGCAATGATGGTATTGACTTGAGTACGGTCTTGCACCAATACTTCAATCGCGGGAATCGCCGCGCATCCGCCCGCCAACACTAAGTGGTCGACACGATTGTATTGCGTAGAGCTAGTAAAAAACTGTAATGCACGCGCGACTTCAGTCGAAAGTGACTGCATAAAAGGCTGCAACACTTCATTTTCGTAGCTTTCAGGCAATCCACCTTTGCGCTTGGCAATTTCAGCCTCTTCTGCCGATAAACCAAAACGCCGTTGAATTTCTTGCGTCAGTTGCGTACCACCAAAAGCCTGCTCGCGCACGTATATGGATTTATTGTCGTGCAAGACATTAATATGCATGATGCCAGCACCAATATCCACAATCATGACTGTTTGATCTTTACCTTTATTGGGGATTTGATTAGCGACTAAGCTGTAGGCAGCCTCTGTGGCGTAAGTATCAACATCCATCACAATCACTTTTAAGCCAGCATCTTCAGCAGCGGCTACGCGATCTTCAATTTTTTCTTTTCTAGCAGCGGCGATTAACACTTCTACTTCGTCATCACTATTAGCCGCTGGCCCAATTACTTGAAAGTCAATATTCACTTCTTCTAATGGAAACGGAATGTACTGGTTAGCTTCAGCCTCTACTTGCACTTCCATGTCTTCATCACGCAAGTCAGCAGACATCATCACTTTTTTGGTAATCACCGCAGCAGAAGGCAAAGCCAAAGCTGTACGCTTTTCGCGTGAGCCTAGTAATTTCCAAGCCAATTTTACTGCGTCTGAAACTTGCTCTAGTGCGGAAATATTGCCATCCACGATTGCATCTTTAGGAATCGCGGCAATTGAGTAAGCCTCAAGACGATAAGAACCCTTGCCCGTAGACGAAAGTTCTACCATTTTGACAGCTGAAGTACTGATGTCCACACCGATGAGTGGGGGAGTACTTTCATTGAAAAAATCGAATTTCAAATTAAAATTCTCTTTCTATATTCATGGGTTACGCACAATAGTGATAATTTACATTAAATCCTAGCAACAACTTTACGCCCTGTAAAGCAAATTTTAATTTTATATTTATTCTTTGACCATAATTACAACAGCTGTGCCATTTTTAATACAGCGTTTAAATGCTGGTTAATGAGCGAAAATTATGTGAATTTTGCGTGAAATAAAAATGAATATAATGCAAAAATATTGATGCTATTTTTGGTTAATGCATATTTAGCTTATATACTGTGGTTTGTAATTTAAATGGTAATGATTCGTTTCGTTAAAAAATAGTGATGGTTTTAAAGCATATGGCTCCAAAAAAATGGTGGCACTTTTTAATTTTATTTATCCTTGTTGGCGGCTTGACACTGTCTGCTATGGCAGCGCTGGCGGTTACGTTAATTTATCCGACATTACCCTCTTTAGAAGCGCTGACTAATTACAAGCCTAAACTGCCTCTGCGCGTGTATTCTGCTGATGGATTTTTAATCAGCGAGTTTGGTGAGGAGCGCCGCGCATTCGTCAGCATTGATAAAGTACCGCAAAATTTAAAAGATGCTGTTTTAGCGATTGAAGATCGTCGCTTTTACCAGCACGGCGGGGTTGATACAAAAGGTATATTACGCGCCATTAAAAACAACGTCACAGGTAAAAGCCATGAGGGTGCTAGCACCATCACCATGCAAGTGGCCAAAAACTTTTTTACCACACCAGGCAATAAACGCACCATGGTGACCAAAGTGAAAGAGGCGCTACTGGCATTAAAGATTGAAAAAACATTATCTAAAGATCAAATTTTAGAACTTTATTTAAATCAAATTTATTTAGGTCAGCGCTCTTATGGCTTTGCGGCTGCTTCTCAGGTGTATTTTGATAAATCATTATCCAAGTTAACTTTAGCCGAATCAGCGTTGCTTGCTGGTTTGCCCAAAGCACCCTCTGGATACAATCCATTTATTCATCCCAAACGCGCTGCAAGCAGGCAGCATGAAGTACTGCGTGATATGCGGCGCTACGGTTTTATAGATGAAGCACAATTTAATCTTGCGATGGAACAGAAGTTAACCTTTAAAACATCGAAACAAGCGCGTGATTTGTCTGCAGATTATGTGGCAGAAATTGTGCGGCAAAGTTTGTATGAGCGCTATCAAGATGAAATTTACAGTAGCGGTTTAAAGGTTTACACCACCATTAAAAAGTCTAACCAAGAAGCTGCTAACAGCGCAGTGATGCAGGGTATTCTGGAGTATCAGACTAGGCAAGGCTATCAAAAATCGGAAAAAACCATCGATTTAAATAAGCTGCAAGCAGCTGATTTGGCAGACGGTTTGCAAATAGCATTAGAAGATATTGAAGAATATAACGGATTTGTGCCAGCCGTTGTTTTAGAAGTTTCTGCCAAGTTAGTTAAAGTGTTTAGTAAGAAAAATGAAGTGTTAGAAATCAGTGGTGCTGGTTTGAGTGTGTTGCAAAAAAACTTGGCTGATAAAGTGGTTAAGAATCATAAAATCAAGCCTGGTTCTGTGGTGCGGATTATTAAAAGTCAGGGTATTTGGCATATTGTTCAATTACCACAAGTAGAGGCAGCATTGGTTGCGCTTGACCCAGCAGATGGTGCAATTACTGCATTAGTAGGTGGTTTTGATTTTAATAAAAATAAATTTAATCATGTGACACAAGCATGGCGGCAACCAGGGTCTAGTTTTAAACCTTTTGTA
>JAKFVB010000089.1 GCA_021732405.1 Methylotenera sp. | reverse complement strand
GGTAATTTCAATCAAACGCAGGCCACTTTTAATCACCACATCGTTTAGTGCCAAGCCTTGAAAAATTGGTTTGCCTGCACGCACCACGCTAGCGGTTAATAGCATGCGCGACTCTAGCTGATAATGGTTAGCTAAAATCTTATCCACGGCGAGTAACATTTCTTCTGCGCGCAGATCGGTTAAAAACCCAAATCGGCCGCGATTAATGCCCACTAACGGAATATTATTTTGGATTAGGCTTCTGGCCACACTTAGCATCGTGCCATCGCCACCCATCACAATGGCTAAATCGACCTTGCTGCCAATCGTTGCTAATGGTGCGGTTTTAAAGCCCGTCAATTCAGCATATTGCGCGGTATTTTCTTCTACCCACACTTCAATATTTTTTGCTTTTAAATGGCGTGCTAAATCGGCTAAATCGGTTTGCATTTGCTGCAAAGCCGCTTGGTTCATATATTTGCCAATAATGGCGATAGATTCAAATAATGGAAGCATGCCAGTATTTAATCACAGATACAGGCTTTGAAAAAGCAAGCCTCTGCAATTAGCTATAAATATTGCGCACACGTAAAAAAGCTGGGGCTAAATGAATAGCCCCAGCTTAAATATTAACGCTTAAAATCAGGGGATAAATTAAGCGTTAATCAAACTAAAACATGATTAAACTGATTTACGTCTAAAGCCAACCAAGCCTAACAATGCAGAACCAAACAACCAAGCTGCTGCTGGAACTGGCACTGCTGATGGTGCTGCTGACAAGCCGTTAATGGTGCCGTCAAATGTACTTGAAAACAGTGAAGATCCGCTTAAAGTTGCTTTACCAGTTAACAAATTAATGCTGTATAAAACTGTTTGTGAGGTTCCATTGTCAAAATTTGCTGCAAGATATGCAGTGCCATCAGGTAATATTTCTAGACCGTTTGCATTTAAAATATCTATGCCAAGGCCTGTGCCAACTGGTTGAATATTTGGGGCATTAAAACCGCCAGGATTCGTATTCACATTCAACGTATCAGCACTGCTGCTCACATAATAAAGTGTTGGTGTTGTGGTTGGCGCACCTGCTGGGTTTGAATCAGTGTATGCCACAGCCGAAAAACCTGATGGAATAGTGCCACTAAACGCGACGGCGCCTGTATTCACGTTAATTGCATAATTGTTGCCTGCAGAAGACACTAAACGCAAAGAAGTAGCGTTAGCAAAATCGGCTGCTGGATTAAAATCGAAACCATAGCCCAAGCCTGTGTTGATAATGGACATATTTAAAGTACTAACGAACGTAGCCGCACCTGAATAAGCATCCACGGTGTAAACTCTGTTAGCAGAGCTGATGCCGTAAATAGTATTGTTAGAAGGCCTTAGATCGATACCAATTAACGTTTCGCCAGCGCTTAAACCGCTGATATTAACAAACCCTGCTGCTGCTGCGTTTGCTGAATCAAATACACCAATTTGAGTGCCGCTATTTATGGCGACTAAATTTGCAGCTTGCGCTACGTTTAATACTGATGCGCTTGCAATAAAGCCCAGCGCGAGTGCAATTTTCGATAATCTGATTTTCATCATAAATCTCCAAAAAATTAAAATACAAAATAAATAAAAAAAGTAAGAAAAATAAGTAATCAATGCGGATTCAATTAATCCATATTGGATTACGTAACTTAATTGAGAATAGATGCAGATTTATGACAAAAATAGGCCGCATTAGCCCGAATGGGCTATTAAAAACGTCTCAAAATGACCATTTTAAATTTTGTCATCAAAATGAAATCTAGTTTCAGGTATTGAATCTCACCGATAAAGCCGCAATTAAGGCAAAATATCAACTTAACTTAACCAGTTTTTACAGCCGAATATTTTGGATAAACGCGCACAAATCTTATTGAAAACCTTGGTTGAACATTACATTAGTGATGGCCAGCCAATTGGTTCGCGCACTTTATTGCAGCACAGCGGCTTAGATGTGAGCGCTGCCACCATTCGCAATGTGATGAGCGACCTAGAGCAACTGGGATTTATCGCCAGCCCGCATACTTCTGCTGGGCGCATTCCTACGCAAAAAGGTTATCGGCTATTTGTAGATTCATTGTTAACGGTGCAACCGTTAGAAAATAAGGCGATTGCACATTTAAAAAGCGGTTTAAATTCACCCAATCAGAGTGAGCTTATTAACAGCGCGGCAGATATGCTATCGCAATTGACTCAATTTGCTGGCGTAGTGATGATTCCTAAACGGCAACGCGTAGCTTTTAAGCATTTAGAATTTTTACCGCTCACCGAAAAGCGTATTTTGGTGATTATTGTGACTAGCGATGGCAATGTGCAAAACCGCATTATCCTCTCTGAAAAGCCTTATTCCGCCAGTGAATTAACCCAAGCCAGCAATTACTTTAATGCACATTTTGCTGGCCAAACCTTTGATGAAGTACACCTAAAATTACATGCCGAATTGCAGCAAATGCAAACCGACATGAATAAACTGATGTCTGCCGCTTTAGAGGCCAGCAATAAAGCGGCTGACAATGATGGTGTGGTGATTGCCGGAGAGCGTAATTTGTTGCAAGTCGATGAGTTATCGACCAACGTGAATAGCTTGCGCAAATTGTTTGAAGTATTTGAGCGCCGCACCAGCCTGATGCAGCTATTGGATAACAGCCAGCGTGCAGAAGGTATTCAAATTTTTATCGGCAACGAAAGTGGCTATTTGCCTTTGGATGAATGCAGCATGGTGACCGCACCTTATGAGGCAGACGGTCAAGTGGTGGGCACTTTAGGCGTAATTGGCCCAACCAGAATGGCTTATGAACGGGTGATTCCGATTGTGGATGTGACTGCAAAATTACTATCAAATGCTTTATCTAATACCTAGTTTTTAATCGTCCAACTGCATTAACTGCCCGTCGTTGTCAGATAACGCTGACAGCACAAACAGACTTATCCTTATTTTTTTAAATCATCCTAAATTACAGAATACGCATCGTGTAGCGCAAACCGTAATAAAGCATGAAGCTCATGCGAAACCGACTAGGAGAGAAAAAATGAACGCATTAAATAGCAGAAAATTAACGTCATTATTAGTGTTAACTTGCGCACTTAGCATGAGTGCTTGCAGCAGTATGTCTACACGCGATAAAGCAACCGCAGCAGGCGCGGCTATAGGCGGTGTTGCAGGTGCGGTGCTTACTGGCGGCAGTGGAATTGGCACAGTGGGTGGCGCAGCGGTAGGCGGCATTATCGGTAATCAAGTAGGAAAATAACATTAAATAATTAAGGGAGAATTAAAAATGGATACAACAAAAATGATTGGAATTATCTTACTGGTGCTGGGCGGTTTAGGCTTAGCTTATGGCGGCTTTAGCTACACCAAAGATAGTACCAAAGCGAAAATCGGGCCTATTGAATTAAAAGTAGAAGAAAAAGAGCAGGTGAATATTCCGTTATGGGGCAGTATTGCGGCGCTTGCAGTGGGTGGTATTTTGCTGGTTTCTGGTAGACGCAAATAAAAAATTAAACTGTTATTCATTAAAACTGGTATTGATTAAAGGCGCAAATTAGCGCCTTTTTTTGTTATTAACTTAACGCATTTAATTGACCGAATTTTTAAATTCCTGCTTTCAATGCTTTTGGCTTGTTTTCTGCATAGCTATTGGCGCGCGTTTACACTAAAATCGCTGCATGACTTATTACAATCCAGAACCCCCATTTACCCATGGCGACCAGCTTAAAGTCGGCATCTTAATCGCTAATTTAGGTACTCCAGACGCGGCAACATCCAGCGCATTGCGGCCTTATTTGCGCCAGTTTTTAAGCGATACTCGCGTGGTAGAAATTCCACGCGCCATTTGGTGGCTTATTCTAAATGGCATTATCTTGGTGATTCGCCCTAAAAAATCCGCCACCAAATATGCACAAGTATGGACGCCAGAAGGCTCACCTTTGCTGGCACATGCACAAAAACAAACACAATTATTTAGTGGCTTTTTAGTGCAAAAAGTAAAATCACCCTTTGTGGTTGAGCTAGGCATGAGCTATGGCAACCCCAGCATGCAAGGGGCGCTTGAAAAGCTAAAAGCCCAGCACTGCGACCGTATTTTGGTATTTCCATTATTTCCACAATACGCAGCCAGCAGCACCGCCGCTGTGTTTGATGCAGTATGGAAAGTGTTGCTTAAAATGCGCAATGTGCCAGCGGTGCGCACAGTTCGCAGTTATCACGACCACCCTGCTTACATCGCTGCACTTGCAAAAAGCGTGCAGGCCTATTGGCAAATCAACGGCAAGCCGAGCAAATTAGTGATGAGCTTTCATGGTGTTCCAAAAGTGCATTTAACCAAAGGCGACCCCTACCATTGCGCCTGCCATAAAACTGGGCGCTTACTGGCAGAAGCACTAGGTTTAGGAAAAGACGATTACATGGTGGCGTTTCAATCGCGCTTTGGCAAGCAAGAGTGGCTAAAGCCTTATTTGGCAGGTGTTTTAGAAGATTTAGGCAAAGCCAAAACCAAGCGCATTGATGTAGTTTGCCCCGGATTTAGCAGCGACTGCTTGGAAACATTAGAAGAAATCGCCATGGAAGGAAAAGAGATTTTCACGCATGCGGGTGGTGGCGAATATCACTACATTCCTGCTTTAAACGAAAATGATGCTTGGATTAACGCCATGACCGAAATCGCGCTGGAAAATCTGCAAGGCTGGGTTGCTACTGATTCTTCTGGTGATTGGGACAGCGCGCAGGCGAAAAAAGACAATGAAATGACCAAATTACGTGCGCAGGCCTTAGGTGCTAGTGAATAGCTGTGCTAGTCAATGGGCACGCTAGCAATAGGCGTGCAAATCAATAAGCGTTATACTTTCATCTTTCAGTTGATAGTGACGCAATTATGATTGTAATTACAGGCGGGGCGGGCATGATTGGCAGTGTAATCGCCTGGCACCTTAACAAAAAATTGGGTCGAAATGACTTGGTTATTGTTGATCATATTACGCATGAAGCACAATGGCAGAACCTTGTGCATCGCCAATATGTTGAATACTTGGATAAAGACCAATTATTTGATTTTTTGGACGGTAATGATGGCGATGTTGAAATTGATGCTGTCATTCATATGGGCGCAATCAGCGCCACTACAGAGCGCGATTTTAATAAATTGGTAGAAGCCAATATTCACTACAGCCAAGACTTGTGGGGCTGGTGTGCTGAGCATGAAGTACCATTTTTCTATGCCAGCTCTGCCGCTACTTATGGCGATGGTGCCAACGGTTACGATGATGTCAGCATAGAAAAATTGCGTCCTTTAAATGGTTATGGTTATTCAAAACATTTTTTTGATCAATGGGCATTACGCCAAGTAGCCGAAAATGCACCACAGCCGCCAGCATGGGCAGGCTTTAAGTTTTTTAATGTATATGGCCCAAACGAATATCACAAAGAACGGATGGCCAGTGTGGCTTTTCATACCTTTAATCAGGTAGAAGCCACTGGCTGCATGAAATTATTTAAAAGTAATAAAGCTGATGTCGCCGATGGCATGCAAATGCGCGATTTTGTCTATGTAAAAGATTGCGCCGATATTATCGTGCACTTTTTTGACAAAGCAGTTAACGCTAAAAAGCCTTGTAAAAATGGCATCTACAATATTGGCACCGGCAAAGCACGCAGCTTTAATGATTTAGCCAGCGCCGTGATGCACAGCATGGATAAAGCACCGCAAATCGAATACATTGATATGCCAGAAGATTTACAAGGCAAATACCAATACTTTACTGAAGCCAGCATGGCCAAGTTGCGCACCGCTGGTTACAGCAAAGCTTTTACCAGCCTAGAAGATGGCGTTAAAGATTACGTTCAGAACTATCTATTAAGTGAGGACAAATACTGCTAATGGATTACATTAATTACCTAAAAGGTGAACATGCAGCGCATATGGCGATGTTCAATGCGCTAGAGCCACTTTTCCCCATGATTAGTACTGTCGGCATCAAGATGCAAGATTGTATTAAATTTGGCGGCAAGATTTTGATTATGGGCAATGGCGGCAGTGCAGCCGATAGCCAGCATATAGCAGCGGAAATCGTAGGCCGCTTTAAAAAAGAGCGCAAAGGCATGCCTGCGATTGCATTGACTACTGACACTTCAATCCTGACTTCGGTTGGCAATGATTATGGCTACGATTATATTTTTGCCCGCCAGATTGAGGCCTTGTGCCGCCCAGAAGACTTGGTGATTGGCATTACCACCTCTGGCAACAGCGCCAACGTGGTGCGCGCGATGGAAGCCGCCAAAGAAATTGGCGCGACCACGATTGGTCTGACAGGTGGTAGCGGTGGCAAATTAAATGCGATTTGCGATTTTAATTTGGTGATGCCGTCTTCAGTGACTGCGCGTATTCAAGAAGCACATATTTTTGTTGGGCATTCTTTGTGCGAAATTTTAGAATCCTAGATTTAAATTACTTAAGCTAACAGTATGGGCGATATTTTTTTAGATGCTGTAAAACAGTTTGGTATTCCCCCTATCAACAATCAAAAGCAACATGCGCTGGTGATTGGCGATGTGATGCTAGACCGCTACTTAATGGGTTCTGTAGGCCGAATTTCCCCTGAAGCGCCGGTGCCGATTGTATTGCTGAATCAGCAGAACGAGCGCGCTGGTGGCGCAGCCAATGTTGCAGCGAATTTGGCCTTGCTAGGCATTAAAACGCATATGATTGGCTGCGTGGGAGATGATTCTGAGGGCGCGACATTGCTTAAGCTATTGCAGCAATTGGCGATTGATACTAGTGGAATCTACACTTCAAAAAATCGCCCTACTATTGCCAAAACCCGCGTATTAAGCGGTCATCAGCAAATGCTGCGCTTAGATCAAGAAAGCAACGCTACTTTTAATGCGGATGAAAATACTGGCTTAAATGCAGCGATTAAGCAACAATTAGCCTTAAAACCCAGCGTGGTTATTTTGTCTGATTATGCAAAAGGCTTGTTAAGCGAAGCCAATTGCCAAGCCATTATTGCACAATGCAAAACATCGAATATTACGGTGCTAGTTGACCCTAAAGGCCGCGATTACAGCAAATATAGCGGCGCTACCGCATTAACCCCAAACAAAAAAGAAACTGCCGAAGCCTGCGATACCACCATTGATGATGCCGATTTAATCAAAAAAGCTAGCCTGCTTAAACAAAAATTACAGCTTGAATTTTTGGCAGTCACGCGCGGTGAAGAGGGCATTTCGCTGATTGATGATAAAACGCACCACCTGCCCGCTATCGCCAAACAAGTATTTGATGTATCTGGCGCAGGCGATACCGTCATTGCCACACTGGCAGCAGGCCTGATGCACAATCTTTCTGTATTGCAAAGCTTGCAACTGGCTAATATTGCAGCCGCTGTGGTAGTTGGCAAAGTAGGTACCGTGCCCATTTCGCAGGGCGATTTATTAGACGCTTTAGCCAGCCAACAAGGTAGCGAGCAAGCCAATAAGGTGTGTGATTTAGACGCACTCAATTTAAAAGTGAATGCCTGGAAAAAAGCCAATCAAAAAATCGTTTTCACCAATGGCTGTTTTGATTTATTGCACGCAGGGCATGTCACCTATTTAGAAGCCGCAAAAAAACGTGGTGATAAATTGATATTAGGCTTGAATACCGATCGTTCAGTAAGCGCCATCAAAGGCCCAACGCGGCCAGTGGTGCAAGAAAACGACCGCGCGCGCGTATTGGCAGCCTTGGAAAGTGTGGACGCGGTTATTTTATTTGATGAAGATACGCCTTTGAATTTAATCAATGCTATCCAGCCCGATGTGATTGCCAAGGGCAGTGACTATACGGCCGAGCAAGTGGTTGGCGGCAAAGAAGTGCAAAGCTGGGGTGGCGAAATTGCCCTGATTGACTTAGTTGAAGGCCGCAGCACTAGCAACATCATCAAAAAAATGAATAGCTAAAATATAAATCTAGCCTTCAATCGCGAATGTCCGTACAACAAACTCCTCAACCAAAACCTGAAAAAATACTCGTGCTTGGCCCAGCTTGGGTGGGCGATATGGTATTGGCGCAAAGTCTATTTAAAACGCTAAAAGCTAAAAACCCAAATTGCATAATTGATGTTTCAGCACCTGCGTGGACGCTACCCCTATTAGAACGCATGCCAGAAGTTAACGGTAAAATAGCCTTAACTTTTAAGCATGGTGAATTGGCTTTTTGGCAGCGCATTGCCTTTGGCAAAAGCCTAAAGCAATCTGGCTATACACAATCCATCATTCTCACCAACTCGCTCAAATCCGCCCTACTGCCTTGGGCTGCTGGCATTCAAAAACGCACCAGTTTTTTAGGTGAAATGCGTTATGGTTTGATTAACGATATCCGTCCGCTAAATAAAGCCGTTTTAAAAAAAACGGTAGAGCGTTTTGTATCTTTAGGTTTAAAACCCAATGAAACGCTACCAACAGTAATTCCCAACCCGCAGCTTGTTACTAGCCCACAAGCGGCATTCGCTACTCTTGCTAAACTCAATATTGCAGCCCCTCAACATAAGGTGCTTGGCCTGTGCCCAGGTGCAGAATACGGCGAAGCCAAACGCTGGCCAGCGGAATACTATGCAGAAGTCGCCAATGATGTCTTGAATAAAGGCTGGCAAGTGTGGCTATTTGGCTCAGACAAAGATATTCCTGTCACCAGCCAAATAAACCAACTGACGCAAAATCGATGTCAAGATTTTGGCGGAAAAACCAAGCTAGGCGAAGCGATTGATTTAATGTCTTTATGCGATACCGTCATCAGCAATGACTCTGGCTTGATGCATGTAGCGGCGGCACTGAATAAAAAATTAATCGCTATTTTCGGCTCATCTGACCCCTACCATACCCCGCCTATGAACGCACATGCCAAAATTGAGTATTTAGGGTTAGAATGCAGCCCATGTTTTAGTAGGCAGTGCCCACTGCAACATCTCAATTGCTTAAAGCAGATTGAACCAATTAACATTATGAATGCTATGAATACTAAGTGAGCACGCATTGACCAATATCTTGAATAAAGTGGATACAGCTAATCCAAACAAGTTAACGCTTGCTATTGTTATTGTGGCGATGCTGATAGCCGCACAATTACAATATATTCAGCATGGTTGGATTAACCCAGATTCGGTTTTGTATCTTGAATCTGCCAGGTTAATTACAGCAGGTGATTGGCAATCTGCGATTAAAGTGTTTAATTGGCCGCTATATTCTGCCCTAATTTCAATCATGCATCAGCTGACTAGCCTCAGCATTCATCACTCAGCTCAAGCACTCAGTGTGATTTTTTACAGTATTGCCACATACAGCTTTATTCAAATCATTCAACTCGCTGGTGGCAATAACAGAGTGATTGTTGCGGGTGCGCTTATCTTATTTAGCGCCCAATATGTAACTGGTGATGTGCTACAGATGTTATTGAGAGACGAATGATTTTGGGCTTTTTTTCTAACCAGCATTGTATTTTTTATACGATTTGATAAAAGT
>JAKFVB010000058.1 GCA_021732405.1 Methylotenera sp. | reverse complement strand
ATCAGCACTTGTTGCAGCAGCATCAGCTAGCCAGCTTTGAGCAATTGTGGAATTATCAAGGCGATTGGTTTGAGCCGCCTAACCGCGAGCGCGGTGGCTGGAGTGGTGTGAATTATATTGAATTGGCGGATGAAGCTGGCGTAAAGCATGGTTTTTACTTAAAGCGGCAGCAAGCGCACATGCGCCGCACATGGCGGCACCCAATGGCAGGCGAGCCCACTTTTGTGCGTGAATTTGAAATTTTAAAGCATTTAAACAAGCATGGTGTGGCTACGCCCAAATGGGTTTTTTTTGGAAGCGAGCAAGATAAAGCGATATTGCTAACCCAAGCGTTAACAGGCTTTTTGGCGGCAGATGAATGGCTGAATAAGCATGCTGATGTTAGCGTTAGGATGCAAAATTCATTAATGCATGCCTTGGCAGATGCGGTGCGCAAGATGCATCAAGCGGGTGTTCAACATCGCTCACTTTATCTTAAGCATTTGTTTGTTAAGCAAAATAATAGCGGCTTTGAAGTCGCCGCCATCGATTTTGAAAAATCACGCATTACCGCCTTTATTCGCTGGTTTCGATTGGCTGATTTAATTACGCTACATTATCGAACTGCTGATTTAAGAGCAGGCAACAAACTGGCGTTTTTTAAACAGTATTTTGCTATTCAAGATTTAACGGCGCCTTACAAAGCCTTATACCGCTATTTGCATCAACAATCATTACAAAAAAGACGATAAACCATGCTTTTAACCAATACAGATAAAATTTTAATCATTGCTTCGGCCAGCACCGGCAATAATATTTTTTGTACGCCTGCTATTCATTTGATTCGCAAGCATTTGCCGAATGCCACAATAGATGTGGTGGCTTTAAATAAATTAAGCGCAGAGGTATTTGCAGAAAATACCGATATTAATCAATTGTTTGTGTTAAGTAAAAGTCGTGATATCAATAAAATAGCAAAAAATTATTCAAAAATAATGGTATTGAATAAAAATGCGCTAAAAAAATTATCGGATATTCAAGCGCCGTTTACGCTAGTGCCGCCAATGACAGATGCGATTCATCATGCTGAACATTTGCTGCAATTTGTTGCGCGTCTGCTAGAGGTGAAAGTAAGTGATGACGACCGTCATTATGTGATTGAAACGCGGCAGACGGCTGAAGCGCTTTTAGCAAAGTTTAATTTGCAAACCAACACCACTTTAATCAATATTCATCTAGGTTGTGGCACCACTGTTTTACATGGCTGGAAGTTTTTTTACGCAAGGCGTGCAGACGATAAAAAACTGTGGTCAATTGATGCTTACATTGCGCTTGGCAATGCCTTAATGCAAGCGATTCCGAATTTGCGTATTGCCATTACTGGAACTAGCAATGAATCATTTTTGGCGAAAAAATTTGAAAAAAATGTAGCTAATACCATTAACTTAGTTGGCAAAACAACCGTTTCAGATTTGCGCGCATTAATGCAGCGCGCCGATTTATTTATTGCGCATGATTGCGGTGTGTTTCATATTGCCTCTGCTTCTGATGTGCCTATTGTTGGGCTCTATGGGCCAACTAATCCTGTTGCTACTGGGCCTTACCCATTTAAGCCACAACATATCTTGATTAAAAAAGAGGAAATGGCTGATATTACGGTGCAAGAAGTCGTTTTGTCAGCCACTCAATTACTTGGAAATTTCCCACGCTTTGCAAAAACCTGATTTAAAGTCGATTAAGGCGCCATGTTTAATGGCGTTTGATTTGCCTTTGGCAGATGGCTCAATGCTGGCGGTTAGTGAAGTGGTGCGCGTAGTGCCCAATAAACGCTTGGTGTGCAAAGCATTTTGGAATAATCAACAGGTGTACGCTAAGCTGTTTATTGGCGCCAATGCCAAACGCTACGCACGACGCGATAAACGTGGTGTGCAAGCGTTAATAAACGCGCACATTGCAACGCCTGATTTATTGTATGCAGGCAATACAGACTTTGCTGAAGTGCTCATATTTAAAGCAATTGCGGCGCAAAATGCAGAAGTGTTGTATCAGCAATTACTAGAGTCACAACAAAAGCAGCAACGTTTGCAATTAATATTGCAATTGACTAAAGCTGTGGCCCAACTGCACAGCGCTAACTTGCAGCAAACGGATTTATATTTAAAAAACTTTTTAGTGGAAGCGAATGCGGTTTATACGATTGATGGTGATGGCATTCAGCCATTTTCAGCGCTTTTTAAAAAGCGTCAAAAGCAGCGAAATTTTGCAACGCTATTATCTAAATTAGATGCGCTGGATAGTGATTGGATTGATGATTGCTACACATATTATTGTGAGCAAACTGCTACAAAATACTCAGCACATGATTACGCAACGCTGTACGAGTTAACGCAAAAATTGCGTCAAAAATCGGCAAGCAGTTACGCCGATAAAAAAGTATTCAGAACTTGCAGCGATGTGAAGGTAAAACAGACTTTTCATCAATATATGGCAATCACTCACGACTTTGATGCCGCAGATTTATCGGCAGAACGGTTGGATGAAGACTTAGAAATTGCGCAAAATAGATTAAAAAGTGGCAATACCTGCACAGTTGGCAGCACCTTTATTGCCAACCAAAATGTGGTGATAAAGCGCTACAACATTAAAAATAGCTGGCATGGTTTAAAGTTGGGATTTTCACAAAGCCGCGCAGCAAAATCCTGGGCAAATGCGCATCGTTTAACGCTTTTGAATATTGCAACTGCTAAGCCACTGGCCCTAATTGAAGCGCGATTTGGCTGGATTAAGCGGCGCGCTTATTTTTTAACTGAGTATATTGATGTACCAGATATTGCCGAATTTTTTGCATTAAGTATGGATGCTGAAGCCAAGCAAAAAGTCGCCTACGAAACGGCTTTGCTGTTTTACAAGCTGAATCTATTGCAGATTTCGCATGGCGATTGCAAAGCCAGCAATATCAAAATTGTGGATGGCAAGCCTGTTTTAATCGATTTGGATAGCATGCAAGCGCACACTTGCTCTTGGTGGTTTGAAAAAAAACACATCAAAGATTTAAACCGATTGATGCAGAATTGGGTAGATGCACCTGAAACCAGCGCCATATTTAAGCAGGCATTTGTGCAAGCCTATGATGAAATTGACGATTACATGCTGCCAACGATTTTGGAACGGGCAAAAATTGCTTAAGCGCCTAAGCTTTAAATTAAACAATCAGGCTTAAACCAAGTAAAATACTGAAAACACACAAGAGATTATTAGCATGATTGTATTAGGGTTATCGGGCGCGTTAGGTCATGACGCTTCAGCTGCCATTTTGGTAGACGGCAAAATTATTGCGGCGGCAGAAGAAGAGCGTTTTATTCGCGATAAGCACGCCAAAAATAAATTTCCATATGAAGCGGCAAAATTCTGTTTAAAGCAGGCGGGTATCAAAGCCGAAGAAGTCGATATTGTGGCTTTCCCGTATGCGGAAATTCCACTCAGCAGCAACGCACGCTGGCATTACGCCAAACGTCATTGGTATGCGCCAGACAGAGCAATTGACGCACTATTTAATGGCAATCGCCGCTTCCGCCGTAATCGCGATAAATCATTAAAATTGATGGCAGATTTAGGGTTAAGTAAGGCTGAATTTGTGCCGGTAGAACACCATTTAGCGCACGCTTCCAGCGCTTATCATTTAAGTGGTTTTAAAGAAAAAACTGCGATTGTCGGGATTGATGGCAAAGGTGAATACGCCACCACTTTCTTTGGCTATGGCGAAAACGGCAAAATCCACAAAATCAAAGAGTTTTACGATCCAGATTCTTTGGGCGGTATGTATGGCGCCATTACCGAATATTTGGGTTTTGAAATGCTGGATGGCGAATTTAAAGTGATGGGTATGGCGCCGTATGGCGATGCCAGCAAATACGATTTATCGCGCTTGGTGACGTTTGAAAACGGCGAATTGAAAGTCAATACTAAGTTAGTGAATGTGGTTGGTTTACGCCGCTACAAAGAAAACGGTAAAGGTTATTATTTCACGCCAGAGTTAATCGATTGGCTGGGCCCAAAACGTAGCGGCGACGAAATCGATAATCCGTATATTCATTATGCAGCCTCTGTGCAGGCTTTGCTGGAAGATGTCGCGCTGAAAATGATTGATTATTATTTGGGCGATATTATTAAGGAAACTGGCAAAATCGTGATGGCTGGCGGCGTAGCGCTGAATGTTAAATTGAATCAGCGCATTATTAATATGCCGCACGTGAAAGAATTATTTGTGCAACCAGCGTCTGGCGATAATGGTACTTCCTTGGGCGCAGCTACTTATGCCGCTCATTTGGCTGGCGAAACCATCCATAAAATGGAACATGCTTATTTAGGCCCGGCATATAGCAGCGCAGAATGTATCGCCGCATGTGAAGCGCATCCTAACAAGCCGATATTCACCAAAGTAGAAAATTTCCCGCAAAAAGCGGCTGAATTATTAGCAGCTGGCAATCCACTGGCGTGGCTGCAAGGCCGCATGGAATTTGGCCCGCGCTCATTGGGTTGTCGCAGTATTTTGGGTGATCCAAGCTTTCCTGGCGTGGCCGATAGAATCAATGCGCAGATTAAATACCGCGAACGCTGGCGCCCATTTTGCCCCAGCATGTTAGATACAGTGGCGCCAGAAATATTGCAGACCAATCACCCTGCGCCGTATATGACGTTCACGTTCGATGTGGCGGAAAGCTGGAAATCGCGCATTCCAGAAGTGGTGCATGAAGATGGCACCGCGCGTGCGCAAGTGGTGACACATGCGACTAATCCGCGCTACTATGAATTGATTGAACATCTTGAAAAATTGCGTGGCAACGCGGTCGTGCTGAATACTTCACTTAATCGACGCGGCGAACCAATGATTTGTAGCCCAACAGATGCGCTGAATATGTTTTATGGCTGTGATTTAGAGTATTTGATGTTGGAAGACATTTTAGTCACCAAAAAATAATTTATAGCTTATTGAGTGTTAACTCAAGAATTTATTGCCTTACAGCCTTGTTTTGATAGCGATTCAGTGCTATTAAAACCCTTTGTGGTTTGACGAATAAGCCTGAATTAGCGATAATTGACTGTTAGGTTTATTTAAATAATTATTATAAAAAAGCATCTATGAAACAATCTTTAGTAGAAGTTACCGAGCGTATTATTGAGCGCAGTCGTCCAACAAGGGCTGCTTATTTGCACAGAGTAGACGCGATTATTAACCGTGAAAAAGGTGCGGATAGATTGGGCTGTGCAAACGTAGCACACGCGGTTGCTGCTTTGCCAGCTAATGATAAGTTTAAGATTGTGGTGGAAAAAGCGCCGCATATCGGCATTATCACTGCTTATAACGAGATGCTTTCAGCGCATCAACCCTATGTCAATTATCCTGATATTTTGCGTGACGAAGCGCACAAGTTGGGCGCAACTGTGCAGGTTGCTGGCGGCGTGCCAGCCATGTGTGATGGCATCACGCAGGGCGAACCAGGCATGGAATTGTCATTATTCAGTCGCGACAATATTGCGATGGGTACGGCGATTGGCTTGTCGCATGACGTATTTGATGCGGCTTTAATGCTGGGTGTGTGCGATAAAATCGTGCCAGGTTTATTGATTGGTGCATTGCATTTTGGGCATTTGCCAACTGTATTTGTGCCTGCAGGCCCTATGAGTACTGGCTTGGATAACACGTCAAAATCTAAAGTGCGCGAAAAATACGCACAAGGTTTAGTTGGGCGCGAAGAATTGTTTGCTAGCGAATCTGCCGCATATCATGGCGCAGGTACTTGTACGTTTTATGGCACGGCAAACAGCAATCAAATGCTGCTAGAAGCGATGGGCTTACACGTGCCAGGCGCTGCGTTTATTCATCCGCATGATGGTTTACGTGAGGATATGACCCGTGAAGCAGTACGCTTAGTCTTAAACAACACCCGCAAAGATAATTTTATACCGATTGGCAAATTGGTCGATGAGCATGTGATTGTGAACGCGATGGTGGCTTTATTAGCGACTGGTGGCTCAACCAATCATCTTATCCATTGGGTAGCCGTAGCGCGCGCCGCTGGCATCATCATTGACTGGACTGACTTCCACTATCTTGCAAAAGGCACGCCATTATTGGCAAGCGTTTATCCAAATGGCAAAGCCGATGTGAACGAATTCCAACAAGCTGGCGGCCCAGGTTTTGTGATTCGCGAGTTGATTGAAGGTGGCTATATGTACCCAGATGTGTACACAGTCGCCAAAGGCGGGTTGCGCGAATTCGGTAAAAAGCCAACTAAAGAAGATGGTAAATTAGTCTGGAAAGATTATCCAGCCGAAAGTGGCGATGAAACCGTGGTGCGTACAGCCGCGCATCCATTTAACGAATCTGGTGGCTTACGTTTGTTAAAGGGCAATTTAGGTCGCAGCGTGATTAAAATTTCTGCTGTGCCAGAAGACCGCCATATTATTGAAGCGCCAGCCATTGTGTTTGATGCGCAAGAAGAATTATTGGCTGCTTTCGACCGCGGTGAGCTGGAAAAAGATTTTGTTGCGGTAGTACGTTTTCAAGGCCCAAAAGCCAACGGTATGCCAGAGCTACATAAATTAACTCCACCATTGGCCGTGTTGCAGAACAAAGGCTTTATGGTCGCTATTGTCACAGATGGTCGTATGAGTGGCGCGTCGGGCAAGATTCCTGCAGCGATTCACTTGAGCCCAGAAGCCAGCGCAGGCGGCGCGATTGCTAAAATTCGCACTGGTGATATTGTGCGCTTGAATGCCAGCGTTGGTACACTGAATGTGTTGGTAGATGAAGACACATGGGCAGACCGCGAAGCAGAAGAATTATCTGATGCGAAACGTAGCATTAACTCGCACGGTATTGGGCGCGAGTTGTTTGGCGGGATGCGCAAAAACGTACTTTCAGCCGAAGAAGGCGCCATCACTTGGCTTTAGAGAAAACTAAAACTTCGTCGCAATACGTCGTTACTTGCAAAAAATCTTCGCTTACATACAAAACGTATGCTGCGCTCAATTTTTTGCTCGCGCCTAGTCTTGCTTAGAACTTTTAATTTTCTTGTTCGGTTAAGAACACTACAGCCCGTCATTCATGCGCAGGCGGGAATCCATTTTGAAATTTAATACTCAATTTTTAACTAGGTAAAAGTATGATTAATACATTAGATTTAGCAAAAGAAGGTCCAGTAATCCCCGTTATCGTCATAAACAAAGTTGAAGATGCTGTGCCAATGGCAGAAGCTTTATTGGCTGGTGGCATTCGCGTTTTAGAAGTAACGTTGCGTTCATCATGTGCATTACAAGCCATGGAACAAATCGCTAAGCATGTGCCAGACGCGATTTTAGGTTCAGGCACTGTGCGTAATTTAAAAGACGCACAAGCGTCGTTGGATGCAGGCTGTCAATTCGCAGTAAGCCCAGGCTATACAACAGAACTAGGCCAATTTTCTCGCAAAATTGGGTTGCCATTATTGCCAGGCGTTTCAACTGGCTCAGAAATTATGATAGCCAATGCAGATGACTACTTTTTCTTAAAACTATTCCCAGCGGTTGCGGTTGGCGGTATTAATCTGCTTAAAGGCTTTGCTGGTCCATTCGGCGACGTGAAATTTTGCCCTACTGGTGGTGTAACGGTGGATTCTGCGCCACAATTTTTAACTCTGCCAAACGTAGTGGTTTGTGGCGGCACATGGTTAACACCAGCCGATGCGGTTGCGCGCAAAGATTGGGCGCATATTACTAAACTAGCCAAAGAAGCCAGCGCGATTAAACCTGCATAATTGCTTTAGTCCGCGTAATCGTTTTACTGGGTTAAAATTAGGGTTTGTGGCTAACACAAACCCTTTTTTTCGGCAAAAAATAGTGTTAAGTAATTGATTAATAGATAAATTAAAGTCAGGAAAATGTTTGAGCTTGCCAAATAAAACTTTAGATTTAAAAAAATACAAAACCATTGTGTTCGATTGCGATGGCGTAATACTGGATTCGAATATAGTTAAAACTGAAGCGTATTTTCGCACCGCCAAGAATTTAGGTGCAAGCGATAAGCAAGCGCAGGCGCTGGTGGATTATCACGTAAAACTAGGTGGTATTTCGCGCTACCATAAGTTTGATTGGTATGTGCGCGAAGTATTAAAACAGCCTGCAACAGATAAGGCGATTCAAGTGTTTTTAGACGAATTTAGTCGTGAGTTGGAAGTGGGCCTAATGCATTGCACAATTGCCAACGGTTTACAAGAGTTGCGCGATGGCACAGCAGATGCCAAATGGATGATACTTTCTGGCGGTGACCAACAAGAAATTCGCGATTTGTTTGCCAAACGTGATTTAGCCAAACACTTTGATGGCGGCTTATTTGGCAGCCCAGATAATAAAGACACGGTTTTGGCGCGCGAAAAAGCCAATGGACATATTCAACAGCCTGCTTTATTTGTTGGTGATAGCAAATATGATTTTGAAGCGTCGACCAATGCAGGTTTAGATTTTATTTTTGTAAGTGATTGGACAGAAGTGCCCGATTGGCAAGATTTTTGTGATAAAAATCATATACATGTAGAGCCTAATATACAGGCATTTACTAGATAGACTTAACTTAATGTTTGCTTATATTCAACAATTTTATTTTAAAAGTCATCTGCTATCAAAAGCGCAGTTTGATGACATGTGCGCGCAAGGTAAAGTGATTGAGCAGGATGAGCGCGGGATTAAGGTCATGATATTAGCAAACGGCGATTTTTTAAAAATTTTCAGAGTGCGGCATTTAATCAGCGGCGCGCAGTTATATACGCATGCAAGGCGCTTTTGTCGCAATGCTAAAAGATTAGAGAATTTAAATATTCCCACGGTAAAAGTAAAAAAATTATTTTATTTTGAAGATAATCGTCATGCGGCAGTTTTGTATGCGCCGCTGCCCGGCGAAACGCTTAAACAATATCTGCGTAGTGACGCAATCGATAATGAAGCTTTAGCGCAAAAGCTTGGTCAGTTTATGGCAAAGTTACATTTTAATGGTGTGCATTTTCACTCCTTGCATACGGGCAACGTGGTGATCACTCCGCAGGGTGAGGTTGGACTTATTGATATTTCAGATATGAGTATGTATCCATGGCCGCTGCTGTGCAACACGCGCGCGAGAAGTTTTAAACGTTTTTGTCGATATTCAGAAGAGATTAAAATGGCTGGACGCGTATTTTGGGAGCGCTTGCAGTACCATTATTTTGAGCATAGTTTAAGCAGCCCTATGTGTATAGCTAAAATTAAAAACGCTAATCAAAAGCTTATTCATTTTCAAGAATAAGCAATCGATGTGAATTGGTAACAGCGTCGGCCAATGTAAAATTTTTGCGGCTATTATTCGCCAACTTTGCGCTTTATTCTAACTTCTTTCTGCATACATCCAATCCAATTGTCGCGGCTTGGTACCGCAGTGTGAAACCTTATAGCCCACTGCAGTAAGATGGTTTTTGACAAACTCGCGCGTTCTAAAATGTTCACCATCGCCGCGGTTAGCGCGAAAATCATGTGCAGATACAATAATGCGTTTTATATTAGAAAAATTTTCAATCATCGGTAACAGATATTTTTCTGCACCTTCAATATTAACTTGCAGTAAATCAATATGGGTTAACTGGTATTTTGATAGAAAATCTGGCCATGTTATCGAATCAACCTCGATATAACCTTTTTCATCGGTTGCAGCAGCGGTGTAATCGATAGCGCTGTGCAATAAAAAGTGTTGATTGTCATTGCTGATAGCACGACCACATGCCTGAAAGCGGCTAATTTGATTGAAAGTGTTACTCAAAAGCTCATATAAGTATGGTTGAATTTCTACGCCTACATAACGAATATTTTCTGTTCTATTGGCTAACCAGATAGCCTCATGACCGAGGCCTGCACCAATGCAAACAACCAAATCATCTTTTTTAGGCATGTAAAACTTGTAATAGTAATGCGTGCAAAGCTTATTTAAGCTTTCTACATTTAAGTATTCTGAACGTCGTCTCAAGTAAACCCGGTGAGCACCAACTTTTTGATATAAAAAACCAGTTTGATTGCAAACAGAACTGTGAATAAAATTTGCAAGGAATTTACGAATTTTTTTTGGTAAAAACCAGTGCGCTACATTGCTCATATTCTCTCGTTTTTATTATTAATTAGTATAATTTTAGGGTTAACTTGAAGT
>JAKFVB010000078.1 GCA_021732405.1 Methylotenera sp. | reverse complement strand
TGCCTTTTTTGGACAATAAGTAAGCACTTGCTACCATTGCCGCCAATGAAAAAGAGCCGTAGCCAACAAAGTTAGCAGGTACATGAATTTTCATCCAATAACTTTGCAAAGCAGGCACCAAAGGCTGAATAGCATCTGCGCCACGGTCGAATCGGTACCATAAAATAAATACAACAGCGGCATTAATAATCAGCAGTACAAAACCACCAAGCTGTTTGGTATTAAATTTACTTTCATAATGTAAATATAAGAGTGAGGTAATTAAACAAAATAAAATAAATACTTCGTATAAATTACTAATAGGGATATGACCCACATCTGGCGCGATTAAATAGGATTCATACCAGCGCACCATTAAGCCAACAAAGCCAAACAAAACCGCACTCCATGTAAGCGCTGAAGCGACACGGCCTACAAAATCGCTCCGTTTATATAGCGCAAACCAATAGGTAAACATGGCTAAAATAAACAGCACGTTCATCCACATAATGGCCGATTGGCTGGAAATTAAAAATTTCAATAAAAATGCTTGCGTAGCGCGCGCTTGATTACCATCATACAAACTGATTGAAAACAAACTGATGACACCCACACTAATCACTAGCTTGGCCAAGCCTTTCCAGCGCCAACCCAAGTAGCTAAAAACTGCCGCTGCACCAAACAAAAAACTCACTTCATAAATATCCATATATTGCGAATATTGGGTATATGCGAATATTGCGCCTGCCACTAATAGCAAGGCATATAGCCAATCTTGTATTTTTAACGTTTGCCAAAGTGGCTTAGGTGTAAAATTTAATGTGTTTGTTTGCATGATGATTCCTTATGCTTGCGTAACGTTTACGCAAGCAATTGACTAAGTTGCGATTTGGTTCGTTCAAAATCTTGCTCAAAATCTAAATTTTTACGATTAGAAGACATCGCAAATAACACTTCACTTGGCTTTTTATTTGGCTTGTCATTTGGCTGGTCGCTTTCTTTTTTGACTAGCAACCAAATACGCCGTTCACGAATATAAAACATAGCAAAAATACCGATGACCAGCAGCACGGAGCCTAAATAAACCCATTTTTGCCCTGGCGATTTGGTTAATTGTAAGCCGCTGGCTTCTACATGATTAAAATCGACCAGTTGTAAGTAGTAGGGCGTACCGTAAAAAAACGTGTCGCTTAAGGCATTTAAGCTGTCTTGTAATAATGCTTGCGTGGCATCGTTAAATACTAATGCGGGCTTGTTGGCTTTAATCAGGCTTAAATTATAAGCCTCAAACGCAGCTGTATTGAGCATTTTAATATAAGCGCCTGCTGCTTTTTCACGCTCCGCCTCAGGCACAGCTTTTTCAATCACCCTTGCTACATTGGTGTAGCCACCTTGCGCAAAAGTAGTGAGCAGTTGGATTACACTTTGCTCAAATTGAGCTTGTAATTGCGAGTCTTTTGTTAACGTATTAGCCGCCAACTTTTTGGCAATAACAGGGTATTGCTGATTATCTAGCATGGCCGCGCGAAAGCGCATAAAGCCATCCATCTCAAAATCGTCATCGGCTGGAATGCGCAAATATTTAAAATCTTCCTGCACTGTTTCGCGCATGCCAGAAATAAAATACGGTTTGCCATCCAATTGCATCGGCTGCATATAGGTAACATATTCGCGCGCTTGGCCAGTGGCATCGCGCAATTTGTAAGTGATGTTAGGCCCCACGTTGCGCGGCTTGCCTTTGCCATCTGGCGAAAGGTTAATGATATTAAATTTACGAAATTCATTAAACTCAACCGTCAATTGGTTGCCACCCTCACCAACCATGCCTTTTTTGAATATCTCACCGTCAAGCGTGCTGGTTTGTATGTTGGACTTGGTTAAGTCCCACACTTTAAAATTAACCGCCGAGCCGCCATCCTGAAAATCAGACTGATAAATGGCAATTCCTTTATAAATTAAAGGATGATTCACACTGATTGTTTTGGTGAGCGGCTGTTTTAAATCGCTGTCAGTAATCACAATATCGCTTTCAAACGATTTTGGCTGACCAGTGGCGTAGTGCTCAATACGAAAATCTTTTAATGCGATTCTAAACGGTAACTCTTGCACCAAATAGCCATCGCGCACGCGCACAAAAGCCACGTTATCGCTGACGCCCTCTGGTAATGTCATATTGGCACGAAAAGAGGCATTGCCCGCGGTGAGCCGGCTAATAGCGGGCACTTGGCTTTCAGGAATATCTAAGGTTTCTATCTTTTTTTGCCCTAATAACTCTTGCACTTTTAAGGGCAAATTGCCATCTAGCAAGCCACCAAAAAAGATAACGACCATTGCCACATGCGTAAAAATATAGCCTAGACGCTGATGTGTACCTGCTTTTGCGGCAATCAGCACATCGCCATTTTGTTGCGTGTTTAATTTGAATTTAAAGCCTTGAGACGCTAAGTAATGCGCCAATTTGGCTTGAATGTCGGCAAAATCGTGTTGCAGATTAAATGTTGCTTGATGGCTAAAAGCACGCAATGATTTTTCGGCCGCATGCTCCTTAAAGGTTTTCCACTCGCGAACCATTAAAGGGCTATTACGGTAAATACACAAGCTGGTCGAAATCACCAGAAATAATAAGATAACCAAAAACCAAGCGGCATGATACACATCGTACAAACCAAGCTTTTCAAAGGCTTCAAACCAAAACTGACCAAACTTGATAATGTAATTTTCATAAGGCTCGTTTTGTTTGAGCACCGTGCCAATAATCGAAGCAATACCCAACACCGTGAGCATACTCACGGCAAAGCGCATTGAACTCATTAGCTCGTAAAAACGCTGTATGGAAGTAGTGGGTGATTTCAAGATGAGGATTTAACGCTATTTACCGTGAATACGACGACATGAAAAAATGAAAAACTATTTTTCCGCAAAAGTCTGCTGAAAAAGCCTGTCTCAACAGACTTTTTCAACATACGTGACAATTAACGCAAACCTTGCATATAGTCAGATACTGCTTGCATCTCTGCTTCCGTCATTTTGGCGGCAATCACTTTCATCATCGGCGCGTTCGCACGCTCACCTGTGCGGAATGTTTTCAGCTGCTGATAAGTGTAATCAGCATGTTGACCTGCCAGACGCGGGAACTGTTTTGGTATGCCAGCACCGTTTGCACCATGACAAGCAGCACATGCTGGCACATTGGTTTTAGCAATGCCGCCACGGTATATTTTTTCGCCCAAAGAGCCTTTTCCGTTAGTTTTAGCTTTTGCTAATGTTTGCGTTTGGCTGGAAAAGTAAGCTGCTAAATTTTGCATATCTTCAGGGGTTAAGTTTGACACCATACCACTCATGACGGCATTGGCTCGTGTACCCTCTTTAAAGTTTTTTAATTGTTTGAGCAAATATTCAGGATGCTGTCCCGCTAATTTTGGATTTAACGTAATTGCGCTATTACCATCTGCGCCATGACAAGCTGCACATACATTTTCTACAATTTGTTTTCTGGCGTCATCACTAGTAGCAACTACTGGCTCAGTTATTTGCGCCTTTTCAGTTGCAGAAAAAACGATATTTGAAGACAAACTAAACGCTAAAACGGCGATTAAACTCACATGCTTAAACATTGTATTGCTTTCCTAACTATTTAATTAACTTAATATTTTATCAAAATTCATCTGTTCGTGATAGCATTTATGCCTTAAGTTTTACAGACAGTTTATGCCATGCCGCTTTTTCAAAACGCCACCTTTTTTATCTCAGCCCATCATTTACGCGATTTACCACCAGCATCTGGTATCGAAGTCGCCTTTGCGGGTCGCTCTAACGCAGGTAAATCTAGCGCGCTAAACACATTAGCCAACCACAATAGACTGGCTTTTGTCAGTAAACAGCCTGGCCGCACCCAATTAATTAACTTTTTCACGTTGGGCAATGACCGCCACTTAGTCGATTTACCTGGCTACGGTTATGCAAAAGTACCCGAAAGCATGCGCGCGCATTGGCAAAGTGTATTGGCACGCTATTTAAGCGAGCGCACTAGCTTGGGCGGCTTAGTTTTAGTCATGGATAGCCGTCATCCGTTACAACCACTAGACCGCCAAATGTTGGATTGGTTTTGTCCAAGCGGCAAACCTGTGCATGTTTTGTTAACAAAATCCGATAAATTGTCGCGCGGCGAAGCAGGATTAACATTAGCAAAAGTGCGTAAAGAGTTATTAGCGATATGGGGCGAAAGCTGCACTGTGCAGCTATTTTCCAGCTCTAAGAAGCTGGGCGTGGAAGAAGCTGAAAAGGTGATTGGCGCTTGGTTATTTGCTGAAGAGCCTGAAGACTTAGTACGTAAAACATTTAATATTGACACGCCAGCTCAAACTGATTAACTCTTAAATAGCTGCCAGTAATCAGTGCACCCTACTAAATATCTTCAAAGACTCGTACTCACTAGCTTTATCGTCACCTTCGCACTGGCGCGCGTTATCGTGTTTTTTATTATGTCGCGCGATATTCCAGACTTATATTTCCACTTTGCTGGCACACACGTACATCACCTTAACTACGGTATTTTTATACTATCTTTGGTTGGCGCGGTCATGCTTTTCAAACCGCCAGCGGGCAAATGGCTTGGTATAACAGCCGTTGCCTATGGCATAGGCCTAGCATTAACGTTTGATGAGTTTGGTATGTGGCTGCATCTAGGCGGCGGCTATTGGCAACGCGCCAGCTTTGATGCGATAACGATTATAGGCGGCATTTTATTGTTGCTAGCTTACACACCGCCAATTAAATATTGGGCCACCTATTGGACTAGGCGAAGATTTGTGTTGGCTATTTTTTTGCTGGCAATTCTCAGTCTATTTTTCTGGCGCTTAGCGATGACGCTTACGCCCATAGAACAAGAAGCTTTACCTAAACTTGAACGTCTCGAAAAACAAGGGCCAAACTAAGCAATCACCTTATTGCCGCTTAAAAACCAAATCCCAAACGCCGTGACCTAGCTTAATGCCACGGTTTTCAAATTTGGTTAGCGGTCTGTAACTGGGTTTTTGAGTATATTCTAGTGTTAAGTCACTCGCCGTGTTTTGTAACTGCGGCTCCGCTTTAAGTGCTCCCAGCACCCACTCTGCATATTCTTGCCAATCGGTCGCCACATGAATGTAAGCGCCCACTTTCAGTTTAGTGCATAGCAGCTTTAAAAACTCCGCTTGAATCAAACGGCGCTTATGATGGCGTTTTTTATGCCACGGGTCAGGGAAAAAAATATGCGCGCCATCCAAACTATTATCTGCAATCATGTGTTGTAACACTTCCACCACGTCATGCTGGATGATACGAATATTCTGGATGCTGGATTCTTCAATCAATTTAAGCAAACTGCCAACGCCTGGCGTGTGCACTTCCACCGCCACAAAATCGTAATCGGGCAAAGTTTGGGCGATTTTGGCGGTGCTTTCGCCCATGCCAAAACCAATTTCTAGTACTTTTTTAGTGTTAAGTCTGCCAAATACTTGGTTTAAATCCAGCAAATGTTGGGCATATTCAATACCAAATTGCGGCCAAACCGTTTCAAGCGCATGCGCTTGACCTTTGGTTAAGCGCCCTTGACGCAGGACAAAGCTACGTATTCTGCGATTCTTCAAATCGTTGTCGGACGTTTCGTCTGAGGTATTTAGTGGTTTTGGATTTTCAATCATGCCGCGCATTATACTGAAGTTAGGTTGAATTATTCTTAAAGCATGTATGCTTTATCGCCACTTTTATAGCCAACCAAATCGCTTGAAATACCTTTGCCAAACGCAATCACTTTAAATAACTCGCCCATTTCGGCAGGTGAAAGCAGTTTTTGCGCGGCGGATGCAAGCGGTATATAAGTCGCAATATCGCTGGGCGATGTTTCGCTTAATATTTCCAACATGCCACAGTTCATTAAAAAACTGGCTTGATTGCAATAACCTGCCAAACTTAACCCATTTTTAAGCCCAGTTTCTGCAATCGCGGTAAAATTGACATGCGCGGTAATATCTTGCAAACCCACATAAATCAACGGATTGCTGTGCGCTTGATGCTGATAATGACACATCAGCGTGCCCATATTGCGCTGTGGATGATAATATTCTGCTGCACCAAATCCATAGTCCAGCATCAAAATGACGCCTTGCTTTAACGAATGCGATAGGCTTTTGATTAGCCCGTTTGCCGCAGGGCAAATTTCGGTTAAATAATCATTTGGCAATGATTTTTCGCTCACTTGTTTGATTAAATCTGCATGACTTAACACTTTATTTTGCCAAGAAAATCCATCATCAAAAGTCACGCCACGTTCAAACCAGTTTTGTTGATATTGATACACCAGATGCACAGGAATCGCATCTAACACTTCGTTACCTATAATCAAGCCGACAAAATCGGTTGGCAGTTTATTTAGCCAATTAATACGACTAAATAAATCTGCTGGTAATAATGCCTGCAAGGTTTCAAGCTGAATCTGACGCAAGTAATTGCTTACTTCCAAAATGTAATATTGCGCTGGTAACTGATTTAGTCGCTGCAATTCCAGCATTAAATCTGCCGCCAATTTACCTGTACCAGCGCCTAATTCCAAAATGCTAGAAGCTAAGTCGCCTTGCGTTTCGCGCAAAATTTGCGCCGCTTGTGCTGCCAAAGTACGCGCAAAAAGTGGTGAGATTTGCGGCGCAGTCACAAAATCGCCACCGCCTTTTACAGAATCCGCGAACTTAACCGCGCCGCCGCTGTAATATCCAAGGCTAGGCGTGTATAAAGCCATGTGCATAAATGTTGCAAAATCGATCCAGCCGCCTGCGTCGATTATTTTTTGCTGAATTAATGTGCTTAACTTTTCGCTACGATTTTGCGCATGCACGTCTGCAATAGGTAGATTTAGATGTAATGTTGAGGCCATAAGCCATTATAATATTTGATTACTAAAGTGAGTGAATCTTGAGCGAATCTACACAAAATAAAGCGTTAAATAATAGCGCCTTAACCAATAAGGTGGTGCTGATTACAGGCGGCGCAAAACGCGTGGGCGCAGCGATTTGTCGCGAGCTACATGCCTGCGGCGCGCAATTGATGATTCACTATAAATCATCCACTAATGAAGCGCGCGCTTTGCAAGCAGAGCTGAATTTACAACGTGCCAATTCGGTCGCGATTATTCAGGGCGATTTGTTGAATATTGCGGTTTTACCCAGCTTAGTGCAAGAAACGGTCAAACATTTTGGCCATTTAGATGTATTAATTAATAACGCATCTAGCTACTATCCCACCGAAATTGGCGCGATTACCGAAGAAAATTGGCAAGATTTGGTCGGCAGTAATTTAAAAGCACCGATGTTTTTAGCACAAGCCGCCGCCGCGGAGTTGCGCAAAAATCACGGCTGCATTGTGAATATCACCGATATGCACATTGAACGCCCAAAAAAAGGTTATGTGGTTTACAGCGTCGCTAAAGCAGGTTTAGTGACGCTGACAAAATCATTAGCACATGAATTAAGCCCAGAAGTGCGTGTGAATGCCGTTGCTCCCGGGCCAGTACAATGGCCAGAAAATAATCCGCAATTCGATGAAGTGTATCGGCAACGGGTGATTTCGCAAACCTTACTCAAGCGCGTGGGCGAAGCGACCGATATTGCGAAAGCGGTGAAATTTTTGGTAGCCGATGCACCGTTTATTACAGGCCATGTGCTGGCGGTAGATGGCGGACGCAGCTTAAATTTATAGCCTTATATATAATTAACACTCAATATGATTAAACATTTACCCGAAAACCATTCCAATAACTTTATCAAGCTGCGTAACAGCCTAATTTCAAGCACGGGTAAAGCCATTGGCGATTACAATATGATTGAAGATGGCGACACAGTTTTGGTGTGCATGAGCGGTGGCAAAGATAGCTACACTATGTTGATGATGTTGCTGGCACTACATGAGCGCGCGCCGATTGACTTTAAACTGATTGCCATGAATTTAGATCAAAAACAGCCGAATTTTCCTGCGCATGTTTTACCCGAATACTTTAAAAACTTAGGCGTGGATTACCGCATCGTGGAGGCGGATACCTATTCTGTAGTGAAAGAGAAAATTCCTGAAGGAAAGACTACTTGCAGTCTTTGTTCACGCTTACGGCGCGGTATTATCTATACGACAGCTAAAGAGCTAGGCGCCAATAAAATCGCGTTGGGTCATCACCGCGACGATATAGTAGAAACGCTTTTTTTAAATATGTTTTTTGGGGCAAAATTGAAAGCGATGCCACCGAAACTAGCTACCAATGACAAGCAAAATGTGGTGATTCGGCCTTTGGCTTATTGTGCTGAAAAAGATATTGCCAGCTACGCACGACAAATGGACTTTCCGATTATTCCTTGCGATCTATGTGGTTCACAGGAAAATCTACAGCGCCAAAAAGTAAAAGATATGTTGCAAGCTTGGGAGCGCGAGCAGCCAGGCCGCGTCAACAATATTTTCCGCGCGATTAGCAATGTAGAGCCGTCGCACCTTGCGGATGTGAATTTATATGATTTTAAAAGTTTAGCTCAAGCCAAGGCAGGCGATGAAGACCCCTTATTTGGTGACATAGCCAATGAGGGCGCGGCTTTAAGCATCAGCAGCAACGATGGCACCCGTATTGAGTTCGCCAGAAACAAATAACACTGCATTCACACCGCTATTCATCAAAATTGTTGCTTTTTTTCATTGACTTATTGTCTACAAGCCAATTAGCTTGCTATCATCTAATCAATTATTCAAATTAGCCCTTAATATCTAGGCATTAATGTCCAAACTACTCATTGTAGAATCACCTTCTAAAGCAAAAACGCTTAAAAAATACCTTGGTAACGATTTTGAGGTACTGGCCTCTTACGGCCATATTCGCGATTTAATCCCTAAAAATGGCGCGGTTGACCCAGCGAATAGTTTCGCCATGAAATACGACATTATTGAGCGTAATGCTAAGCACATGGACGCGATTACGCGCGCGGTGAAAAATGCTGATAGCATCTATCTAGCAACCGATCCGGACCGCGAGGGTGAGGCTATTTCGTGGCATATTGCTGAAGTACTTAACGATAAAAAACTATTAAAAAACAAGTTATTAAAACGCGTTGAGTTTAACGAGATTACGCAAACAGCGGTAAAACATGCGATAGATAATCCGCGCGACATTGCCATGAACTTGGTCAATGCGCAGCAAGCAAGGCGCGCACTGGATTATTTGGTTGGCTTTAATTTATCGCCGCTTTTGTGGAAAAAAATCCGCAGAGGCTTATCAGCTGGTCGAGTGCAAAGCCCTGCTTTACGCCTAATTGTAGAGCGCGAGCTAGAGATTGAAGCGTTTCAATCGCAAGAATATTGGTCGATTCATTTAGACGCACTGAAACATGCGCATAGCTTTAACGCCAAGTTAATTCAATTAAATGGCGAAAAAGTAGAACAATTCACCGTTATTAATCATGACCAGCAAGCCGATATCGTCGGCAAACTATTGCTGGCCAGTGCAGGCAAAACCACCGTTTCGCGTGTTGAGAAAAAGCAACGTAGCCGCAGCCCTGCCGCGCCATTTACCACATCGACATTGCAACAAGAGGCGGTGCGTAAGCTAGGCTTTACCACTAGCCGCGCTATGCGCGTGGCGCAGCAGTTATATGAAGGTGTTGATATTGGCTCTGGCACGACTGGTTTAATTACCTATATGCGTACCGATTCGTTCAGCTTGGCGACTGAAGCGGTGATGAGTATTCGCGATTATGTGAAAAAGAATTTTGACGCCGACTATTTGCCAAAATCGCCGATTATGTATAAAACCAAAGCCAAAAATGCGCAAGAGGCGCATGAGGCGATTCGCCCTACCGATATTGCGCGCAGCCCAACGGCGATGCGTAAGTATTTGAATGATGAGCAATTTAAATTATATGAAATGATTTGGAAACGCACCTTGGCTTGCCAAATGTCACCTGCCAAATTTGACGCGGTTAGTGTGGATTTAAGCGTAGGTTCTGACGCCAATCTATTCCGCGCAACTGGTCAAACGTTGGTTTTCCCCGGATTTATTGCGGTGTATATGGAAGGCCGCGATGACGAAGAGGAAGAAGGTGAAAGTAAATTACCGCATCTTGAAGCGGGCGAAATTCTAAACGTAGAAAAAATCTATGGCGATCAACATTTTACTGAACCGCCGCCAAGATACGGTGAAGCCAGTTTAGTGAAAATTCTTGAAGAGTATGGCATTGGCCGCCCTTCTACTTACGCCAGCATTATCAGCACGCTGCAAGACCGCGAATATGTGATTTTGGATAAAAAACGCTTTACGCCGACCGATGTTGGCCGTGTAGTGAATAAATTCTTGACCGAACATTTCACCAAATATGTGGATTATGACTTTACCGCCAACCTAGAAAATGCATTGGACAGTGTTGCAGACGGCTCGCGCGAATGGATTCCGTTAATGGACGAATTCTGGCAAGGCTTTAATGCGCAAATCATCAGCAAAGCGGATGTAGACAGGCCAGGCAATGAATTAATTGATGAAGCCTGCCCAAAATGTGGCAAGCCGCTACAAAAGCAATTAAGTCGTTACGGCACATTTATCGGCTGTACGGGTTATAACGCTGAGCCAAAATGTGACTACAAACGCAGCATGAATGGCACTGCGCAAGCGGGTGCTGACCCTGTTACCATCGGTATAGATGCTGAATCTAGCAAAGAAATTTACTTAATGAATGGACCTTATGGGCCGTATCTGCAAGTTGGCGTAGCGGTTGAAGGTGAAAAGAAAAAGCCGAAACGTGTGAGCATTCCTAAAGAAATACCGATTACGAATGTGAATATTGATATTGCCAATATGCTGCTGTCGCTACCGCGCGATTTAGGTTTACATCCTGATACCAACAAAAAGATTGTGGCGAATATTGGCCGCTTTGGTCCTTATGTCAATCATGATGGAAAATTTAAATCGATTCCAAAATCCGACAGTGTATTTAGCATCGATAACGCTGGTGCAGTCGCATTGTTGGCTGCCGCCAACACAGGTCCTGCGCCACTATTAGAGCTTGGCGCGCATCCTTCTGGCGAAGGCAGAATCGAAGTATTTGCTGGGCGCTATGGCCCTTATGTGCAACATGGAAAACTACGCGCAACCTTGCCAAAAAGTATTGAGCCTGAATCATTAACATTAGAAGAAGCGCTTGGCTTGCTGGCTGAAAAAGCCGCTAAGGATGAAGCAA
>JAKFVB010000049.1 GCA_021732405.1 Methylotenera sp. | reverse complement strand
AGCCGCAATGTGTGGCGGTGTGCCCAGTTGATTGCATTCCGCTGAACCCTGATATGGTAGAAACGCAGGAGCAATTGCTGAATAAATACTATCGTATTACACAGTCAAAAATAGCTTAAATAAAAACTTAACCCTAAAATAAACACAAAAAATTTAATCTTGGAGAATTGAGCATGAGAGTTTTGCACACCATGTTGCGCGTGGGTAATTTAGAAAAATCGATTCATTTTTACACCAAAGTGCTGGGCATGAAGTTGATTCGTCAACATGATTATCCAGATGGCGAATTTACGTTGGCATTTGTGGGCTATGGCAACGAATACGATAATAGCGTGATTGAATTAACCTACAATTACGGCAAAACCAGCTACGAAATGGGTAGTGCTTATGGGCACATGGCGATTGAGGTAGATGATGCGTACAAAGCGTGTGACGAGGTTAAATCAGCTGGAGGCAAAGTGATTCGCGAAGCTGGGCCAATGAAGCATGGCACGATTGTGATTGCGTTTATTGAAGACCCCGATGGCTACAAAATTGAGTTTATTCAAAAAGGCACGATTGCATATCCCCGCTAAAACTCGGCAAGATGAATCAAGATAATAAGCATGCGCTAGAAAAAGCTGTAGATGCAGCACTGGCAGGTGATTGGCAAGCGGCGCATGAAATTGCACAAGAATATGATGACAGCTTTGCCAATTGGCTGCATGCGGTTTTGCATAAAATTGAAGGAGACACCTTCAATAGCCGTTATTGGTACGCTAAAACGAATGGCAAAAAATTTGCAGATTTTAGTGACGCACGCGAAGAACTTGTTGCGCTGAAAACATCCTTAAAAAGTCGCGCGAACGAATAGCTCTAATAAAAGGGATGCTTTGTTAGTGTGATTAACAAAGCATCCGATTTTAGCTGCTAATATCATTCAGAATGCATTGCAACTGCATTAACTTAACCTATTTTTAGCCTGTATTTTCGTGTTAAGTATTCGGTGGTTTACACAAAGCTATCTGCTGGATTCATATAAAACATGCGTTTCCAGCCCTGTTTTTCTGTGCTCAATTTCCAAACATACGGCACTAAGCTGATCACGCTGTAATGCAGATGTGGTGGCTTGCCTTTGGCATTGCCACTATCACCCACTGCGCCAATAATGTCGCCTTTGCCAGCATAATCCAGCATTTTGGCGTTAATTGAGTGTAAATGCGCGTAATAATAAATACGCCATTTTGGCCCTAATATGGCTACCACCTTGCCACCCATTTCAATATCGCCTGCATAAATCACCAAGCCACTAGTGCTGCTGATAACGCGCTGGCCTTTGGCGGCGAATATATCAATGCCTTTATGCACGCCTGATTTACCCCACGGCGAATACCAAAAGCTATTGGCGTTCCAGTCTTTATATGTAGCATTTTGTACAGGAATAACCCCGCGCGCGGGTAACAAAAGACCAAGCGCGAGGGTAACCGCTAAAATTTTAAGTAGTTTTAGCATATTAAGTTTTATACAACATCGTAAGCCGAATGCGTTTGTGGCAATTCGGGCTTGCTACTAATTTGATACCAATCCACTTTACGCGTAATGACCATAACCAACGCTAGCAAACCAAATACGAGTAACGAACCCATTATCAGCGCGTTATCTTCAGATTTTAAAATACCATATAACGCGCCGTATAAAGCTGCGAGTAAGCTAGCAAAGACGAACCCATTGGTTTTGCTTTTTAGCACATAACTGAGGTAATAACCCAACAAGCTAACACAAGCAGCACTTGCGGCAAGATAGGCAAAGCCAAATCCAATTTGTTCAGCCAGTGAGATGAGTAACAAGTAAAACAAAGCCATGGCCAAGCCAACAAGCGTGTATTGGGCAGGGTGAATGCGTAACTGTTTTAAAATTTCAAATATAAAGAATCCAGCAAAGGTTAAGCCAATAAACAATAAGCCATATTTGGTGGCGCGGTCGGCTTGGCTGTATACATTAATGGGCTCTACAAAGCCTACGGATAATTTTTCTAAATCTAGTTTGCCGCCATGCTCTAGATTTTCTGTTAGTACAGATTGATTATTGCTGGAAAGTGAGGAAATCGCCCAATTTGCTGTAAAGCCGTTCTTATCAATTTTTTGGGTTGCCGCCTCAGGCGAAAAACTACCGTAAAAATGCGGTGATTGCCAACTTGATTTCAGTGCAATCATATTGTTTTCGGCAATAGGTATTAGGTTAAAACTCTCTGTACCACGTAAATTCAACCTAAAATCGAAAGCAATAGTTTGTTCTTCTGTGTTCAACTCTTGGACAGATGCGTGCATACCATTACCCAATGCATCTATTTTGCTGCCCTGTGCAAAGTTGATTGCTTGTCCGTTCCAATTAAAGATTGGTTTGCCTGTTAAGCCGCGTGTATCTGATATGCCAAGGCTGATATAGGCATCCTTTGTTTTTAATGTGGCACTATCGTGGTCTAGCTTTAAACCTAAATTTTTAGGTATTTTGAAATGACCATCAATATTGCTACCTAGTTGGTAAACAAGCGTTTTAAATATACCAAGTGATTTTAGTTCATTACTAAAACCACCTTTTAGGTTTAAATCTTCTGGCAATATATATACCTTTCCGTCATAGCGTCTTGTGACTATTTGTGTATTATTTTCTGAACCAATTTTTTCTGGATACTCCACAACATAGGGCACAACTAATACGGGACCAATAACTGTTTGTTCACGTGCTACGCTGTGATTAATATTTGTTCTAGCCTCAAACTGTCGCTGTTGTCGTTCCAAAATGATTGAATTGACATACATGACTGCCCACGACATTAAAATTGTCAGCAGAAAAATACCGATTACTTTAAAAATAAATGACTTATTCACAATTAACTCCCTCAATACAATGGAGTTTGCAGAATATTCTGCTTAGATGAAGTGATGATGCGGTTGTGTGAAGTGGGTGTGAAGTTTAAGCTTTATTCAGCGCGATGGTTGCAATAACGCCGCCATCAATTTGGTTGTTGAGTGTAACGCTACCGCTATGTAATTTAGCCACTTCCTGCACAAAATTTAACCCTAACCCCGTGCTTTTTTGGCCTGCATTTGGCGTATTGGCAGGGCGCGGTAGTGAGTAAAATTTATCGAATATTTTGGTTAAGGCATAGTCTGGAATTCCTGTGCCATTATCTCGAATAGCGATATGGATTTGCTGTGTATTTTCGGTAACATATATCTCAATATGACTCTCATCCGCGCTAAAGTCTAGGGCATTTTCTAGCAGGTTATACAGCGCTTGCCCTAATAAAAAGGCATCAGCTTGTGTAGAGATAGGCGGGTTGGCAGCAAGCAGAAAACGGATATTTCGTTGCGCGGCTTTGCTATTTAATAGATTGATTTGCGTTTGAATTAAATCATTTAAATTGACTAGGCTGACATGCTGCAACTGTTGTTGATGCTCTAAACTCGCTAAACCCAGCATATTTTGAATAATCGTCTGTACGCGCTGAGATTGCGTTTTAATTTGCGCTAAAAAATGGGTTTGGTTTGCAAGTGGCATCTTGGGTGAAATCAATTCCAGCGCGCCTAAAATAGCAGTAATTGGGCTTTTTAGCTCATGCGTCAAATGCTGGACTGAGTCTTGCACATATTGTTTGCCATCTAGTTCGCTGCGCATGGTTTGCATGGCGTGCGCTAAATCTGTTAACTCATCGTTGCTGGAGGTTGGCGGGTCTGCTTTATCGCCTTTGGCGACATGCATCGCGTAATCACGCAAGGCATTGATTTTTCTGGTGAATCGCCAAGTAAATAAAGCGCCGATGGCAATCGATAGCACAAATAACAATGCGCCCCAGCGAATGATTTTGGCTTGAGCGCGCTCAATAAAAGGCAGCAAAGCGCGGTTAGGCTTTGCAACCGTTAGGCTGCCAATAATCGCTTTGCCATCTTTGATTGGTGCGGCAATATACATAATGGTGTCGCTATTTTTATCGCCAGCTATCACTGGGCTAGAACGTACGCCATATCTGCCCTTTAATGTTAGATAGACATCATTCCATTTGCTGTAATCTTGGCCTAAGGCGAGATTGGCAGAATCAAAAATCACAATGCCCTTTTGGTCTGTGATATAGATGCGATAATCGGCAGCCTGTTTTTGAATGCCCCAAATATTGACGACGTTTTTGCTAGACGAGCGCGAACCTGCTAAGTATTGATTTAAACCTTTAGCAAAGCTACCGTCATTAATTCGCCCCGATTTAACATCTTCCGCCGCCAGCTCCGCTAATATGCTGGCGGTATCAACCAAGGTATCTTCCATGGCTTGCCGTACGCCTGGTTTCACTTCTTCTACAAATAAAGTCAGCACAAACCAGGCCGCTAAACCAACCAATACAAAATAGCCTAAAAATATTTTTAGGCTGATATTCATTTTAAAGATGGGTTTTTTCAATGCAGGCTTCATGCCGTTAAGCTATAACCCATGCCACGGTGCGTGATGATAGCATCTTGCTTGTCGCTGCTTACTACGGCCTTTAATTTAGCGCGCAATGTTTTGATATGAGCATCTACTGTACGCTCTAAGGTGTTTTCAGCCTGTGCCCATACAATATCCATCAGCTGGCTACGCGAAAATACATGCTTGGGTTGCTGAATAAATGTTTTCAATAATAGATATTCATATCTGGTTAGGCTTAAATATTCGCCGTGATAGGTAATTCTGCAAGCTGACTCATCTAACTCATAAATTGCAGGCGATTTTGCAGTAGGTTCATTTCTAACATTGCGCCGCAAAATAGCGTGCACGCGTGCAACCACTTCGCGCGGGCTAAACGGCTTGGTGACGTAATCATCCGCGCCGATTTCCAAACCAACAATACGATCTATTTCATGGTTACGCGCAGTTAAAAACAATAAGGGAATGCTTGAAATTGAAGCATGAGAGTTTGCGCGAATTTGTTTGCAGACATCGAAACCTGACATATCTGGCAGGCCGACATCCAGTATCACAAAATCAAATGCAGTCCCTTGCATGGCAATAATCGCATCATGCCCTAGCAGTACATGCGTGGTCAGAATACCGGCTTCTTTAAAGGCATACAGCAAAGTATCAGCAATAGCTGGCTCATCTTCAGTGATTAAAACGTGCAGTGACATGCCGCTATTTTAGGCTACATTGAAAGAATATTGCCTCATTTAATAACAAAAAAGCCTGCAAATGCAGGCTTTTATTCAGGGTAACAATTAAATTTTTAAGATTAACTTGTGGCTAAACAGCGTCAGATAAAGTCACGTATTTCATTTGACCATTAATAATCATAAAGCTGGCATCCATCATGCCGTGAGCTTTCAGTACGGCATCACGATATACCCACATCACACCAGCCACATCGCCAGTTGCATTTTTCATCATGATAATTTCATCTGGTTTACCAAAGTTGCTAGCTACTTGGTTCGGCAGAGTTTTTTCGACGATGTCATGGAATTTAATTGGCGACATCACTTTTCCGTCATGCGCAGCGTTTTGATTGAATCCTGCAGCGTTGGCTTTAAATGAGCCAAAAGCGATGGTTGATATAACTAAAGTACCTAATAAAGCACTCTTTAAAAATTCTGTTTTCATGTTGCATTCTCCATCTAATTAACTTAAATGAATAATATCAAAGAGATATGTCGGATTGATGACGTGAATGTTAATGAACTGTAAAGAATGAAAAATTTAGTTAATCAATTGTAACGCCCGAAAAACAACAACTGCATTTGCAGATGTTGATTGGCAAGCGATTACCTAAACAAATCAAACTTACTCAAAAAAGCCTTTTACCTTATCTACCCAGCTTTTATTACGCGGACTATGTTTGCCAGAATCGGCTTGAGTGCTGATTTCAAATTCACGCAATAAATCTTTTTGTTTCTCGGTTAATTTAACAGGTGTTTCTACCACCACGTGCACCATTAAATCGCCGTTTTCAGATTGGCGTAGCGGTTTAATACCTTTGCCTTTTAATCTAAATACGCCGCCCGTTTGTGTTTCGGCCGGAATTTTCATTTTGGCAGAGCCGCCTAAAGTGGGCACTTCAATCTCGCCACCCAAGGCAGCGGTACTAAAGCTGATGGGCATTTCACAATGCAAATTACCACCATCGCGCTGGAAAATCTCGTGTTGTTTTAAGTGCACCACAACATATAAATCGCCCGTTGGGCCGCCGTTTACACCGGCTTCCCCTTCACCCGTTAAGCGAATACGGTCGCCTTCATCCACCCCAGCGGGGATTTTAACGGATAAAGTTTTGTTGATTTTTTCGCGGCCTGCACCGTGGCAAGTGCCGCATTTGTCTTCGTCTTTAATCGTTTTGCCGCCACCATGACATTTTGGACAAGTTTGCTGAACAGAGAAAAATCCTTGCTGCATGCGCACTTGGCCATGACCAGCACAAGTAGTACAGGTAACAGGTGATTTACCCGCTTTAGCGCCTGTGCCTTTACAAGTCTCGCATGCCGCTTGTACCGGAATACGAATCTTGGTCTCAGTGCCTTTTGCAGCATCTTCAAGGCTAATTTCCATGTTGTAACGCAAATCGGCACCGCGATAGACATTGTTGCGCTGGCCACCTTGGCGACCGCCACCAAAAATATCACCAAAAATATCGCCGAAAGCATCACCAAAACCTGCGCCACTAAAGCCGCCTGCACCTGCGCCTTGTTCTACGCCTGCATGGCCATATTGGTCATAAGCCGCGCGCTTTTGGTCATCAGACAACATTTCATAGGCTTCTTTTGCCTCTTTAAATTGCTCTTCCGCTTTTGGGTTGTCCGGGTTGCGGTCAGGGTGATATTTCATCGCCAATTTGCGATAAGACTTCTTGATTTCTTCTTCAGAAGCGTCTTTGTTAACACCTAAAACTTCGTAATAATCTTTTTTGGTCGCCATGTTTGATATCTAATCTATTTGAACAGTGATTAATGGTTAATTAATAGCGAAAAATCGTTAGCATCATTTAAAGACGCTAACGATTATCGACAACAAATTAAAGCTTAGTCTTTCTTAACTTCTTCAAACTCGGCATCCATTACTTCTGCATCTACCGTTTTTTCACCTTCTGGGCTAGGTTGTGCGTTTGCAGCATTCGCTTTTGCTTGCTCTTCTGCATACACTTTTTCACCCAGTTTTTGCGATGCTTCCATCAATGCATTTGTTTTTGCCTCAATCGCGTCTTTATCGTCAGATTGCAACACATCTTCAACCTCTTTCAATGCTGTTTCAATTGCCGTTTTTTCAGCTTCATCTAACTTATCGCCATGCTCGCTCAATGATTTTTTCACTGAGTGAACCATGCCATCGGCAGCATTACGTGCATCTACCAACTCGCGGTATTTTTTGTCTTCATCCGCGTATTTAATCGCATCTTCTTCCATTTGCTGAATTTCAGCCTCAGATAAACCACTATTCGCTTTAATGGTAATTTTATTTTCTTTACCAGTCGCTTTATCTTTAGCAGAAACGTGCAAAATACCGTTCGCATCAATATCAAATGTCACTTCAATTTGTGGCATACCACGTGGTGCTGGTGGAATGTCTGACAAATTAAATTGGCCAAGTGATTTATTGGCAGAAGCCATTTCACGCTCACCTTGCAACACTTGAATCGTCACTGCATTTTGGTTGTCATCAGCCGTTGAAAACGTTTGCGATGCCTTAGTTGGAATCGTCGTATTTTTCTTGATAACCTTAGTCATCACGCCGCCCAATGTTTCAATACCTAAGCTTAATGGCGTTACGTCTAATAACAATACATCTTTAACGTCACCTTTAAGCACGCCACCTTGAATCGCCGCACCAACTGCAACTGCTTCATCAGGATTCACGTCTTTACGTGGCTCTTTACCAAAGATTTCTTTTACTTTTTCTTGCACTTTAGGCATACGGCTTTGACCACCAACCAAAATCACGTCGGTAATATCGTCAATCGAAACGCCAGCATCTTTAATCGCAGTGCGGCATGGTGCCATTGTGCGTTCGATTAAGTCTTCTACTAAAGACTCTAATTTTGCACGTGTGATTTTCACCACTAAGTGTTTCGGGCCAGTCGCATCCGCTGTAATGTACGGCAAGTTAACTTCCGTTTGTGTCGCGCCAGAAAGCTCGATTTTTGCTTTTTCAGCCGCTTCTTTCAAACGTTGTTTTGCCAATAAGTCATTGCGTAAATCTAAGCCGCCATTTTCTTTTTTGAACTCATCAGCCAAAAAGTCGATTAAACGGTTATCAAAGTCCTCACCACCTAAGAATGTATCGCCGTTGGTACTCAAAACTTCAAATTGATGTTCGCCATCAATGCTGGAGATTTCAATGATAGAAACGTCAAATGTACCGCCGCCCAAGTCATAAACCGCAATCTTGCGATCGCCTTCTTGTTTGTCTAAACCAAATGCTAATGCAGCAGCAGTTGGTTCATTAATAATACGTTTCACATCTAAACCAGCAATGCGGCCAGCATCTTTAGTCGCTTGGCGTTGGCTATCGTTAAAGTAAGCTGGAACGGTAATCACCGCTTCAGTCACTTCTTCACCTAAATAGTCTTCAGCCGTTTTTTTCATTTTGCGTAATACTTCAGCAGAAATTTGCGGTGGCGCCATCTTTTGGCCGCGCACTTCTACCCATGCATCACCGTTATCGGCTTTTGCAATGGTGTAAGGCATCAACTTAATGTCTTTTTGCACTTCTTTTTCTTCAAAACGGCGACCAATCAAACGTTTAACCGCGTATAGCGTATTTTTTGGGTTTGTCACCGCCTGGCGTTTAGCAGGTGCGCCTGCCAGAATTTCGCCGTCTTCTTGATAAGCGATAATAGATGGCGTTGTGCGTGCGCCTTCGGCGTTTTCAATTACGCGTGGTTTGCCGCCTTCCATCACAGCGACGCAAGAGTTTGTTGTACCTAAATCAATACCAATAATTTTGCCCATGTTTCTAAATCCTTTTATCTTTCAAAATAACTTTAAGAGTTATGCGTTCAAATTTTTGTTGAATTACTTAATTGTAATATTGGGTAGTTTTTTTACTTTTCAATAGCCTTAAAAAACTTGTGGCTATTGATTCATTCTATTCATCCAACTTATTTTGCAACCATGACTAGCGCAGGCCTTAATACACGATCATTCAATGTATAGCCTTTTTGCAGCACACTAGTCACCGTATTGGGTTCACCACTGTTTTCCAGTATTGAAATCGCCTGGTGTTTATTCGGGTCGAATTTTTCACCTACTGGATTCACTTCTGCAATGTTGAATTTTTCAAATACGGAAGCCAGTTGTTTGATGGTGATTTGGATACCATCTTTATAGCTTTGTACATCAGCCGCTTCAATCAGCACCGCTGCGTCTAGGCTGTCTTTCACGGCCAATAATTCTCCACTGAATTTTTCCAGCGCAAATTTGCGCGCTTTATCAATATCGTCATTAGCGCGACGGCGAATATTCTCGCCTTCTGCTTTGGTGTAAAGAACGCTGGCTTGGGCTTCTGCTAACGCCGCTTCTAGTTCGGCAATACGTTCTTCAGCTGTTTGCACTCCGTTTTCTTCAACTGGTGTTTCAGATTGTTGTGGATTGTCTAAACCTTCTTGCATGTGTTTCCCCATTCATTAATAACACTGTTTTGAACGTGGGGATAAGCGATTTTATTTCAAGTGTGACAGCGCAAAATTCGCACAATTTTTGGATTAAATTAAGTGTTAAGTAATTTGAGAGGACGTTTGAATTTGACTGAGATGTGTCAAAACGCTATCAACGCTAGGTGCTTCACCAATATTGCCCAGATTAACAACTGGCGCTCGGCTGCCCGCAACGCCAGTTAGCGCTGGGTTAGTGTCAGTATAAATAGCGATAGTAGGAATATTCAAAGCAGCGGCCAAGTGCGATAAACCCGTATCAACGCCAATTGCAGCTTGTGCTTGGCTGATAATTGATGCTAATTCTGCGATGTTTGATTTTGGTAATACGACCGCATTCTCTAAACTCTGTGCTATCTCTTCGGCACGTGTTAATTCAGCAGTATTTGACCAAGGCAATAGCATATTCAGTTGCTGTTTTTCTAAGGCTTTTCCCAGAGCAATCCAATGTTCAGTTGGCCACAATTTGCTCTCTCGGCTCGTGCCGTGCAAGGCGATTACAAAAGGTTTACTTGGAGTTTTGTTGGAATCAACGGTTGCTTGAATACCGTAATCAGGGGCATTTGTCGCTGCCGTATAATTTAAGCTGAGTGCCGCCAAAGTGCGATTACGGCTTACTGCATGCTGTTGATAAGAAATGGCGTACGTTTTATCGTAAAAGTGGCTGGCAATCGGTTCGCGAATCGATTGTTTATCGTAGCCATGCTTAACGCCATTAGCCAGATGCGTAATCAATGCGCTTTTTAATAAGCCTTGCGTATCAATGACAGCGTCATAGTGCTTTTGTCTAATTAAGTGTTTGAATTGCTTAATTTCTGACCAAGTTTTAGTGTTAAGTAACTGCTTACGCCAGCGCCTGAACGCCACTGTATACACTTGGTGAATTGCAGGATGCAGGCGCGGAATATCGGCAAAACTTTCTTCTACTATCCAGTCAATCTGCGCATTTGGATAAACGGTACGAATGTCATTAATCACTGGCAGGCAATGGATCACATCGCCCAGAGAGGAGGTTTTAACAATTAGAATTTTCATGGGCGTGAGCATTATTTTTAGCATTTTCGCATACAATCAATGTTTTTCATGTATTGAAAAACCGCTCACTATCTCATGAAGTTTGCTTTTATCATATTTAAATACTTTCCGTTTGGCGGCATGCAGCGCGATATGTTGCGTACCGCAAATGAGTTGGTGAAACGCGGTCATGCGGTAGAAGTATTTACCATGACATGGCAGGGCGACCTACCTGACCATATCAAAGTGCATGAGTTGCCACAAAAAGCTTGGTTTAATTATCAGCGTTATCAGCAATTTATAGAAGCCACTTTTGCGCTTATCAACGGCAATGGTTTTGATTATGTATTTGGCTACAATCGTATGCCAGGCTTGGATGCGCATTTTGCCGCAGACCCGTGTTTTATTGAGCGTGCACACAAACAGCGTAATTTTTTATACCGCCTATTGCCACGTTTTAAATGGTTTGCAGCCTGTGAGAAAGCCGTATTTTCATCAGACATTAATACAGAAATATTAGCGGTTTCCCTTACCGAAAAGCCGCATTTTCAGCATTGGTATGGCACGCAAAGTGAACGTTTTCACTATAT
>JAKFVB010000025.1 GCA_021732405.1 Methylotenera sp. | reverse complement strand
CTCTTCAGGAGTTGGCTCATAACCACCAGCTGTTTCAACTGCTGGTGCAGGTGCTGCCTCTGCTGCTGGTGCTGCTTCCATTGGCGCCTCAGCTGGTGCTGCCGCTTCTTCTGCTTTTTCACCACATGCTGTTAACAATAAAGCGCTTAATAAAGCTGGAACGACTAACATTGCATTTAATTTCATCTTATACCCCTGAGTTGTTCTAAAAAAGGTTAAATCTAACCTACATTTGTAATCATAACAAAACTCATAGCAATGTCATACTGCCAGCCGAATTGTGTTGTTTTAATGTATTAAATTTGAATGATTTGTTGCGAAATTAGCAGCGATTAAACGCCCTTTCGCGTATGCCTCTACTTCATAGACGCTTTTAAAGTATCCATATCGGCAAGACCACACATATTTTAACAAAGTCATGCCATGTAAAAACTGTGAAACATGTGTTAATTCGTGCCCTAATAACTCTGCACCGCGCTTGGTATTTGGCTGATATGCACCTGCACGAAAATAAATATGGCGCCCCAGCACAACCGCACACATATTGCGCCGTAACCAAAAAGGCACTTTGCCATCAATAATACGCGCATCATCCATCACAATCTGCGCAAAATAAGGGCTAAATAGTGCGCGCTCCTGCAAGCTAAGTGGGCGGCCTTTCACAAACTTAACCACCTAAAGCATGCAAAATAATGCGTCTTGTTGCTGGCATATGCCTGTGTTCAAACAGAAAGATGCCTTGCCATTGCCCTAGCGCAAGCTTGCCCTGCAATATGGGAACCGACAAACTGGTTTGGGTTAGCGCGCTGCGTACATGTGCAGGCATATCGTCTGGTCCTTCTACGGTATGAATAAACAAATCATCACCATCAGGCACTAGACGATTAAAAAACGCTTCCATATCCACCAGCACGTCAGCATCATAATTCTCATTAATCAGTAAACTAGCCGATGTGTGCTGAATATATAAAGTGAGTAAGCCAGTATTAAAGCCCAGATTGTTTACCCAATCCAGCACTTGCGGTGTGATGTCGTAAAGCCTGCGGCCTTGTGCTTTGATGCTGATTTGTTGTGTAAATTGTTGCATAAATTTTGCCTAAAACACTGTTTATTGATGGCATTATCATCATTTTTTACCCTACTCACAAGTTACAACTCGGTATAGAATAAATAACAATATTAAAATTCAAGCTATCAATCAAAAGGTGAAAAGATGAATATCAAACATACGATAAAAAACTATAATCCTGAACTAGACTTGATGCTAGAGCGAATTGTTGATGTACCAAAAGAAGCAATTTGGACGGCATGGACAACGCCCGAATTACTAAAACCATGGTTTTGCCCTTTGCCTTGGAAAACAGTTACTTGTGAGATTGATTTACGTGTTGGCGGCATTTTTCGTACAGTGATGCAATCGCCAGACGGCCAAGAATTTGATAATGTGGGCTGTTACCTAGACATTGTGCCTAATCAAAAGCTGGTTTGGACAAATGCACTTAAACCTGACTTTAGACCTGCCAAACAAGCGCTTGCTAACCCAGATCACCCCTGTGAAGAGTTTATGATGACGGCGATGATTTCACTTGAAACAGTTGCAGCTGGCACAAAATACACCGCACGCGTTATGCATGCACATGCCGAAGCACGCATTCAGCATGAGCAAATGGGCTTTGAACAAGGCTGGGGAATTTGTTTAGACCAACTGGTTGCGATGATTAAAAACCATGCTCACTGAGCAGAGTTAACCGATATTTAAACGCAGTTTGCTACCAACCTCCAAAGCCATAACCATAGCCAAAGCGGCTGCCAAAACCTCTGTTGTAACCATAAAATGGATGGCCATAAAATCCACCAAAACGCGAACCCCAATAAGGGTCATAGTAACGACTGCGCGCTAAATCACGTTCACGTTTGAGTATTTTTTCGGCAGCTGCACGCTCTTTTTCGCGCTTATTAATTTCATCAGCCATCGCATTTTGCTTAGCTAACTCATTGCTTTGGTGAATATAATCTAGCACTTTTGTATCAACACCTTGCTTGCTTAAATCTAACGTCTGCGCAGGCGTTAATTCATAACGTGAATTGCTAGTCTGGATTTTTGTAATGATTTCATCTGGCGTTTTACCTTGTTTAGCATCGTTAACAATCTCATCCAAGCTTATTGTGGCGACTGCTGGTGGCAATATTTTGGCTAGCTCTTCTGGTGTAATCCGCTTGACTTGTGGCTGTTGCGTTGGTGTGCTGGCACAAGCTGTAATCAACATTAAACTCATGATAATGAGTATATTTTTCATTTAGCACTCTCTTTCTTTATGACAGGCGATGCCTGAGCAATACTGGCATCAAAATCGTGACGTTTGGCTTGGTATAAGCCCAACACTTTTTTCACGTAGATGCGCGTTTCTTTATAGGGTGGCACACCTTTGTATTTATCTACTGCGCCCTCACCTGCGTTGTAGGCAGCAACAACAAGAGTCACATCACCTCTAAAATAAGACAACAACCAGCGCAAATATTTCACGCCACCCTTAATGTTTTGGCTGGCGTTATACGCATTTTTCACATTAAATCGGTCCGCCGTGGCGGGTATTAGTTGCATTAAACCTTGTGCTTGTTTGTTTGACTTAGCCGTTATCTTAAAGTTAGATTCAGCGGTAATAATAGATAGCACTAATTTTTCATCCACCTTGTACCAATCTGCAATCGTACTGACCAAATCCACCACCCAGCGCTTATTTTTTGGGAGGCTGGCAATATAGGCATCAATTTTGGGTGATTGCACATTGGCATAATCCTGCGTAGATGCTTTTTCTGGTGCAATTGCTTCTAATATGCAATTAGGCGTATTAGACTTTTTAATCTCGCTGAATTTAATCTCAGTGGTTTCCAGCATTTTCTGTGCTTCAAAATGCCCATGTGCTGAAGCTATACCAAATAGATTAGCCGCATAATCTCGATTCGCTGGCACACCTCGACCAAACGCATACAACATACCTAAGCGATAAATGCCCTCTGCGCTACCATATCGTGCTGATTCGCAATACAAATTGGCGGCTTTCCATGCGGAATCTGTATTGTCTTCTTCACCCAACAACACGCTGGCTCGCTCTAACAAGTCTTTGATAATCGGCGGCTCATTTTCAAAAACTTCAAGCTCATTTTGCGTGTAAGCCACACTGCTTCCAACACCCATCACTAGGTTTAATGTAGTTACTAAAAAAATAGTAATGAGTGTTTTCATCAATATTAGCTTGCGCGCTAATTAGCCTTTTGTAAACGCCATCTTGCCACCTTTGTTGTCTACCAAAATGGTATCTTTTGCCACAAAACTGCCTGCTAAAATCTCTCTTGCAAGCGGGTTTTCAATCTCACTTTGAATCGCCCGTTTCAGCGGTCTTGCACCATAAACAGGGTCAAAGCCAGCATTGGCAATCTCCGCGATTGCTGAATCGCTGATGTTTAAAGTCATATCCATTGCCGCCAGACGCTTAGCCAGCAACTGAATCTGAATGTGTGCAATCAATTTCACCTGTTCTTCACCCAGACTATGAAAAACGACTACTTCATCAATACGGTTGACGAACTCTGGCCTGAAGTGCGTTTTAACTTCGCCCATCACCGCCAGTTTAACCACTTGATAATCTTGGTCAGCCATACTTTGAATCATCTGGCTACCAAGGTTAGAAGTCATGATAATCACCGTATTTTTAAAATCCACCGTGCGGCCTTGGCCATCAGTTAAGCGGCCATCATCCAGCACTTGCAGCAATACATTGAACACGTCTGGGTGTGCTTTTTCCACTTCATCCAGCAAAATCACGCTATAAGGCTTACGGCGCACTGCTTCTGTCAGCGTACCGCCTTCTTCATAGCCAACATAACCCGGCGGCGCACCTATCATACGTGCGACACTGTGTTTTTCCATAAACTCACTCATGTCGATGCGAATTAGATGCTCTTCCGAATCAAACAAAAATCCTGCCAAGGCTTTGCACAGCTCGGTTTTACCCACACCTGTTGGGCCTAAAAACAAGAAGCTGCCATAAGGTCGATTAGGGTCGCTTAAGCCTGAACGTGAACGACGAATCGCATCTGAAACCAGACGCACCGCTTCATCCTGACCAACCACTCTTTCATGCAACTTTGTCTCCATGGTCAGCAATTTTTCGCGCTCCCCTGTGAGCATTTTGCTGATAGGAATTCCGGTTGCACGACTGACCACTTCGGCGATTTCATCTGCACCCACTTCAGTACGCAGCATTCTGTTTTTGGATTGCGTGGCATTTTCTTCCGAATTTGACGCTTCTTTTAATTGCGCTTCTAAAGCAGGTAATTTGCCATATTGCAATTCAGAGACTTTTTGCCATTCGCCTCTACGTGTGGCTTCTTCCATCTCAAATTTCAGCTTTTCAATGGCTTCCTTAATATGGCTGGTACCTTGCACCTGCGCTTTTTCAGAGGTCCAAATATCTTCTAAATCGGCATATTCTTTTTCAAGCTTTTCAATTTCCTCTTCAATTAAGCCAAAGCGTTTGCGGCTACCTTCATCTTTTTCGCGGCGCACGGCTTCGCGCTCAATTTTGAGTTGAATGGTTCTGCGCTCAAGCTTGTCCAGCACTTCTGGCTTAGAGTCGATTTCCATTTTGATGCGTGAAGCAGCTTCATCAATCAAATCGATGGCTTTATCAGGCAAAAAGCGATCTGTAATATAGCGGTGTGAAAGTTCTGCCGCCGCCACAATTGCAGGGTCAGTGATTTCAACGCCGTGATGCAATTCATATTTTTCTTGTAAGCCACGTAAAATCGCAATCGTCGCTTCAACGCTAGGCTCATCCACCAATACTTTTTGAAAGCGGCGCTCTAAAGCGGCATCTTTTTCAATATATTTGCGATACTCATCTAAAGTGGTCGCGCCAACACAATGCAGCTCGCCACGCGCAAGAGCAGGTTTGAGCATATTACCGGCATCCATTGCGCCCTCTGCTTTGCCAGCGCCCACCATGGTATGAATTTCATCAATAAAGACAATGGTCTGACCTTCATCTTGAGCTAATTCTTTTAGCACGCTCTTTAACCGCTCTTCAAAATCACCACGATATTTAGCGCCCGCCAGTAGTGCAGCCATATCAAGGCTTAATACTTTTTTATTCTTAAGTGAATCTGGCACTTCATTATTCACAATTCGCTGTGCTAAGCCCTCAATAATCGCGGTTTTACCTACACCCGGCTCACCAATTAATACTGGATTATTTTTGGTACGACGCATTAACACCTGAATCACGCGGCGAATTTCGTCATCACGGCCAATCACAGGGTCTAGCTTGCCTAGGCTGGCACGTTCGGTTAAATCAACAGTGTATTTTTTCAGTGATTCGCGATTGCTTTCGCCCTCTTGGTCATTCACATGCTCACTGCCGCGCACAGCCAACACAGCCGCTTCTAATGCCGTTTTTGTCAGGCCATTTTGTTTAAGTAATTTGCCGGTTTCGCCTTTATCTTCAGCCAGCGCTAATAAAAACATTTCACTGGCTATATAGGCATCACCGCGCTTTTGCGCCAGCTTATCAGTCACATTGAGTAGATTATTCAGGTCGCGCGAAATAGCGATTTCGCCATTAGATGCCGTCGATTTGGATAGATTAGCAATCGCGCTATTTAATTGGCTTTTAAGCGGTGTTAAGTTAACGCCAGCGCGCGCCAGCAATGATGAAGCGCCGCCGTTATCTTCCTGCAATAATGCCAATAATAAGTGCTGTGGCTCAATCGCCGTATTGTCAGCGCCCACCGCAATGCTTTGCGCATCGCTTAACGCTTGTTGAAATTTAGTAGTGAGTTTATCGAAACGCATTTTCGCCTCCTTAAAAGTCTGGTTACTATTAAGGTGGGGCGAATTTTGCGCTTTTCAATATAGGTTCAATATGGATAATCTTGTCTGTATAACTAATTAAGCAAGATTAATTGGTAGCCATTTAGGGTGTTCCAAGATAAATAAACTTGCTTACCATAGCTGATTAATTGCGGATAATCGGCTTTTACCAATGTAGTCGCCAGTATTTTTGCATTATTCCAGTTTCTACCGCCATTATCAGAAAACATACCCATAATTTTGGTGTTTTTGGCTTCCACTTCGCGCCACACTAGCCATACTTGCTCTTCATTTTTTTGGCTAGACAAACTTAAAAGTGCAGGATGACCCGCCTGATTTTTATTGTTACCAAATTTTTTAGCAGGTGATGATGCCCATGCTACACCGTCCATTCGGCTGTAATACAAGCCAGGATTAGCATCATTGCCATCAAAATAAGCCATATGATAGCCCCACCAATCTTTACCCTCGCCCCCACTAGCGAGCGCAGCCCCATGATGCGGACAACCATCAATTTTCCAATGTCCAAACGTCGCGCGATGTGGCTCTGGCTTTACATCTGTTTTAGGAATTTCCGCAATATTATGGTCACGCTCGCTGCCCTCAAATACATGTCGCCATAACACTACCGTTGTACCATCTGGTTTGTTTGTGGTGACAATACGGCAGCACTCACAACTGCTATCGGCTAGTTTTTTTTCTGCTTGAAACGATGTGCCCTGATTGGTTGAAATTGCATAATAAATAGCCGTACCATCATATTTTTTACCTGCTTTTTTAGCGTTAAGTGCATCGCGCTTATCAATCCAAGTGACGGTAATTTTGCCATCTGGCGTAACATTTAATGCATTAAACGCATGGGTAATTTCAGCGCGGTCCTGATGCACAATGTAAGGCGCCTCAAAACTTTTACCGCCGTTAATTGAACGCGCAAACCAGATATAGCCCGCATAATTCGCCTCTAAATTTTGCGTCCAGGTTAAATAAATATTGTTTAGTGCATCTAGCGCAATCTGTGGTCGTGCCTCATTATTCGCGCCAATCTTTTGTGCCCTTGCATTTACTTTTACTGGCTTAGAGAAGCTTTTGCCCAAATCGGCGCTTTTATCAACCAACAAAAAACCAGCCTCAACCGATGCACGCCATAAATTACCTTTGGCATCAAATGCAACAGTGGTTGCAGACATGCCCGGCGCAGGATGTTTGGTATGATTTTCGTGCGCCAAACTAGATAAGCTAGTTGCCAACAATGCTATTAACAACAAAATATGTTTCATTTTTAATCTCTGATATTCATATAATGGATTTAGCCAACTGGATACAACCGACTTTATGGCGTTTAATTTGCGCAAAGCCGATTGCATTCAAAACAATTTAATATTTAAACTCTGCACCTACATACAAAGAGCGGCCATCTCCTGGCAAAAACAATGATTGATTAGTGCCAGGACGTGTGGCATCCAAAATAACACTGGTTGAGGCGACATATTTTCTATCCGTTAAATTGCGCGCATCCAAAAACCAAGAGAAGTTCTCATTCACTTTTTGGCCAGCCTTAACCCCAAAAATAGTGTAGTTATCGGCATACAAAGTCTCTGCAAAATCCACTGCATAGCGTTGCGGCGAAAACTCAACCGTTGGGCCTACATAAAAGCCATGGTTACGATACATCAACTCGCCACGCAATAAACTTTTTTGTAAACCTGGCAAATCGCGGTTGCCAAACGTGTTGTCATCATCAAACTTAAATTGATTGATGAGTAAACTTTGACGCCACTCTAGATGCCATGGCAAACGTGCCGTTAGGCCTAACTCTACACCTGCATGAATAGTTTTATCGGCATTAGTGGTTTGCGTTGCAGCGGCTGGGTTATTGCCCGCCGCAAATACCGCTGTTTGCAATAGTTCGTTGTTTAATTTGGCGTAGTAAGCTGAGAAATCCCAGTCTATGCTTTCGCTATTGCCGCGCGACCCAATTTCAAAAGTAGTGCCGTCTTGTGCGTCCACAATATTAGGACGTACGCCTCCTGTTAACTCACCAAAAGACGGCGGCTCATAACTACGCGATACGTTGGCATAAAACTGCACATTGGATTTGTAATCGTACAACACACCAATTTTAGGATTGGTTTGCACATAAGTAGCATCAAAACTTTCATCTTGTGCGGCATTTGCAAAAAATTTATCTTTTAAGTTTCGTTCAGAATGCGTGTATTGCAATCCAGTAACCAGTGAAACTTCAGGCAACACATAAAATCGATTTTCTGCGTAGGCCTCTAAATTTTTAGAGCGATTCTCCAATTTATTGGTTCTTGCGCCTCTCACCCCTAGATTATTGACAAATCTATCGTCATAGCCCACGCCATAGCTCGGATTAATACCCACAATAATCTCATTTTTATGCCCAAACAATTCGCCCTCTTGCGAAAATCTCGCCTCAAAACCATAGTCATTGGTGTCTTGATCTAAAACTTGGAAAATGGGGTGAAACAAATCTTTATGCGAAAAATAGGCGCTTAGCTGTAAGTTGCTATGGTCTCCAAGCCGAATATTGGTTTTGTTTGCAACGCGGATTAAATCAATATCACGCCTTTGCTGACCAACCGTTGTACTTAAAATGGATTGACTTGGATCGTCTCTTAATTGCGACTTGGTTAAATTGCCAGGTAAGGCGGAGTCGCTTTTAGCGTAGCCAATGTAAAAACGCGTTTCTATATCTTGATTGATTTTGTAGCCAAAATTAGCATTAATACGCTCGGCATCCTGAACCGCATTGTCGCGAAAGCCATCTTGGTCAAAGGTGCTACCACTGATAAAGTAGTCAAAATCGCCAACCACACCACCTGTACTTAAGCCCAAACGTCTATAATCAAAACTGCCTATTTCTGCGCGCACATTTAATTTATCAGCATCATAACCAGAAGACGAAATAAAATTAATCGCACCGCCTAAATTACTGGCGCCATAGCGCAACGCATTCGCGCCACGATACACTTCAATATAACGTGTTGCCATCGGCTCAATTGCCTGAAAATCAAAGCCGCCATCGGCTTGGTTGACTGGAATACCATCTTGCAGCAACTTAATGCCGCGTCCGTGAAAGGTACGTTGCAAGCCTGAACCACGAATCGATAATCGCGTTTCTTCTGCGCCGAAGCGCGATTGCGCCAATACGCCACTAGCCAAGCCTAATGTATCGGTAAAGTTTGAAACACGGCCTTCGCGCACTTGCTGCATATCCACCACGGTTACACCGCCAGCGGTTTTATTAATTGTTTCGCGGGCTTCTTCGATACTTGGCTGGGTTAGGGTATTTACTTTGCTGGCTACTACACCTACTTCATCCAAATGAATCGTTTCGTCATGCTGAGCATAAGTGCTTTGCGAAAACATCACACCTAATGCGCTAAACACGCACAAATAGCAATACTTAATCATATTAAAACTCCAAAAAATAGTGAATACCGCGAGTTAACGCGGAAAATGGTCAATTTTTTAGAGTGTATTTGGCGGGGCTTGCGAGGGAGGCGAAACGTAGTACTGGGTAACGAATTTTGGTGCGCTGTATTGTGCTAGTTGCTGTGCGGTTTCTTCAAGTAAAGCGATAATCAGTGAATGGCTAGCTGATAAAGTGGCAGCAACTGCAGCGCTTGCACAAAACGGACAGTGCTCTAAATGCATAGGCATTGTTTTAGGCGATGATTTACTCACCACAAATTCAGTGGCTAATTGCTGACCTTTTGTAGTCACTACTTGAATAATGACTTTTTCGCCGGTGCTGGTACAGACTTCTTGTGCGAAACTATTGACATTATTTTGTGCGGCTAGCGCATGCGAAATGCTGGGCGCGATTGATGCAAAAACGATTGCAAATAATGCAACAGAATGGATAAAACGAAATAGTTTTTTCGACAACATTTGCGCATTGTACTTTTTCAATTAAATCAGCGCAAACGACATTTTCTGATATAAGCTGAATGCAAAAGTCAGACTCTGTATAAATTAGGTTAAAATCTATTTTAATCTTTTCAGGGAAAACACCATGGCAGCTGGCAGCTTACTTGCACTTTTAGACGACATTGCAACCATTTTGGACGATGTTTCCGTCATGACCAAAGTCGCTGCCAAAAAAACGGCCGGTGTTCTAGGTGATGATTTAGCACTAAACGCGCAGCAAGTTTCTGGTGTGGCATCCGAGCGTGAGCTGCCTGTGGTTTGGGCGGTGGCTAAGGGTTCGTTTATTAATAAACTGATTTTAGTGCCTACCGCTTTGGCCATCAGTTATTTTGCCCCTTGGGCAATCACGCCATTGTTAATGGTTGGTGGCGCATTTTTGTGTTTTGAAGGTTTTGAAAAAATTGCGCACAAATTTTTGCATAGCGAAGATGATGCATCGCAGAGCAAAGCGATTGAGCAGGCAGTAGCTGACCCAAAAGTTGATTTAGTGGCTTTAGAAAAAGATAAAATTAAAGGCGCAATTCGTACTGATTTTATTTTATCGGCCGAGATTATTGTGATTGCACTTGGTACCGTTTCTACCGAAATATTCAGCAAGCAAATTGCTGTTGTTTCAGCCATCGCACTGATTATGACCGTGGGTGTTTATGGTTTAGTAGCAGGTATTGTTAAGTTGGATGACCTTGGCTTGTACTTAATGCTTAAAAAAGGCCAAAATTTTTACAGCCAATTACAACGCAAAATTGGCGAGAAATTGCTAGCGTTTGCGCCAATTTTAATGCGCACTTTATCCGTAGTGGGAACAGCCGCCATGTTTATGGTGGGCGGCAGTATTATTGGGCATGGGGTGCCAGCGCTGCATCATTTTAGCGAGAGCATAGCTGCTTATTTGCAGAACTTACCTGTAGTTGGCAGCACATTAGCGTTTATTTCGCCGATTTTAGTGGATACGATTATCGGCTTAATTGTGGGTGCAATTTGTGTGGCGGCGTTTGAGTTAATTAAAAAGTTAATGCCTAAAAAGCATTAACTTTTAATTAAATCAAGCTGGATTTAATACAAACATGGAAACGAGCAAATTATTAGCACTTTTTGTGATAACTGCAATTGCAGAAATCGTAGGTTGCTATTTGCCTTATCTTTACCTCAAACAAAATGGCTCAGCTTGGTTATTATTACCCGCTGCTTTTTGCCTAGGCTTATTTGCATGGCTACTCACATTACACCCCACCGCCGCTGGACGAGTTTATGCTGCTTATGGCGGCGTGTATATTGGGGTTGCCATTGTATGGCTGTGGCTGGTAGATTCGATTAAACCAACCATGACAGATTGGCTGGGGGCAAGTATTTGCTTGGTGGGCGCGGCTGTGATTATTTGGGGCGCAAAAGTAGGTTAATTCAATTTGCGCTTACGCGTAAAAGTGAGAGGAATTAATCCTAATATCATCATTAAGTAGGTGGATGGTTCTGGTACCGAACTCACAATTAAACCGCCG
>JAKFVB010000041.1 GCA_021732405.1 Methylotenera sp. | reverse complement strand
AAAGAGGCTCAAGCCTCTTTTTTTGTTTTTAATAGTTATATTTTATGAATTATTCACAAAATATATATAGAATTGTTCTACATGGATTACCTCATTATCTTCATTGCCGCGTTGCTGGCATTCTCAATTAGTTTAATTTGTGGCGGTGGCGCAGGGCTTTTGCTCATCCCTATTTTGGGGTTCTCATTAGCAGCCGCACAAGTTCCAGCGGCTCTTTCGGTCGGCACTTCTATAAGTTCTATTACAAAAATTGGGTTGTTTTATAAAAGCATTCGCTGGCAAATAGTGAAGATATTCTTGCCAGCCGCGATACCTGGCGTGGTCTTTGGCGCGTGGTTATTAAGTTATTTAAACCCAATGTATATTGAATTGTGCATGGCGATTTTTCTTATCTCCAACCTGCCTTATTTATTTAAAAAATCTAACGTAGACGAACCCGAAAATTCATTATCTAAATTTTGGCTGGGCATAGTAGGGTTGTTGGCTGGATTTATCTCTGGCTTAACAGGCGCGGTTGGCGTGTTATTTAATCGTGTGTATTTTCGTTTTGGTTTAAGTAAAGAAGAGATTGTTGCTACGCGCGCTGCTAATGAAGTAATTCTGCATATCATCAAGTTATTTTTATATGCTTGGTTAGGCTTATTCACACTAAAAGCACTGCAGATTGGCGTTGTAGTTGCAATTGCTGCCATAGCCTCTACTGTTATGATGAAGTATGTGCTGCCAAAAATTTCAGTAAAGTTATTCAGTAAAATGGGCTATGCAGCGATGGTAGTAGCTGGCGTGTTGATGTTTAACAGTGCTGTGGTGAGAATTCAAGCAGCGCACAACCCTAATATTGAGTTAATTCGGCTTGCGAAAGGGTTTGATACGGCGTTAAGCTGGGGTGATTTAATTTACACCATTGAATTTAAGTATGGTGAGGGATTTGAGTTTGAAAAGTTAATCCCATTTACTGCCCTCTCTATCGAAAGGCAAGCTTTTGTAACTAGCCAGCAGCCTTTGGCAACTCGAGTTGTAATCGAGAAAGTTTATTCGATTAGAAAAACATCGTATGAAGCTTACTTTTACAATGCACAAAATCAATTGGTTGAAAAACTAAAGTTTAAGTAGTTGTGCAATGAATATCATCCTGCCTTGACTATTTATCTTTATTCAAATCGAAAATATGCACCGACAGTGAAATCTCGCGTAAAAAGCAGCCTAAGCCAATAATTAAGCTAGTCATGGCTACAATAAATAAAATGGACACTATGCGTGATGGATTGACGCCAGCAACTGCGCCAACAAATAATGCGCCGATGACTAGCGAAACAAACAACGCAGAAGCGGTGCACAGCGTGATTGCCCAATGTACCCAAGTAGCACGCACCGATAATATGGATAGTTCGCGTGACTTTGCTGGCGGCAATGCAACATCTGTTTCGGTTAATACCCTAAAACGGTCGACTAATCGACCCAATCTACCCGTCAGCACGCTTAAAATCGCGCCGATGCCAGTGAGTAAAAACACAGGCGCAACCGCTAGTTGAATCACATGTGCGACATTGGTTAAATTTTCGGCAATAATTTGCATTTTTAGGCTTTTTGAATGGTTAACTTATTCTAACGGTATCGAATAAAAGTTAAAAGCAACTAATCAACACTACGAATTAGCTGATGAGTCAGCTGAATTGTGGCAAAATCTTAACATGGAGATTTCATCGAACACTCAACAAGACAATAAAAAAGTCGTTGCCACCTGCCCCGCCTGCGGCTTGTTGTGTGACGATATGTCGCTTGAAATAAAGCAGTCTGGCATCAAAGTTTTAAACACAAACTGTACTAAAAGTATTCAGTTTTTTGAACAGCCTTTGGGCGAAATTTCACCAAAGATTAATGGCCAACCCGTTACTTTGCAGCAAGCGATTTCACATGCAGCAACATTGTTAAAAGCCAGTAAAAAACCTTTACTTGCTGGCTTAAGCAGCGATGTGCAAGGTTTTAGGGCGGTTTATTCGCTTGCACAAAAAACTAATGGTCATCTGCAACATTTAAACAGCGAAAGTATGGCGCGCAACATGGCGGTGTTGCAAAGCACAGGCTGGCAAACGACAACGTTAACTGAAGTGAAAAATCGTGCGGATGTGCTGGTGTGTATTGGCACCGATATCGTGTCGCATAACACTCGATTTTTTGAGCGTTTTATATGGTTAAGTCAAGATTCTAGCGCGATGTTTACGGATGCTAGCAAACGCGAAGTGATTTATATTGGCGAAAATCTGAATACACAAGCAGGCGTTTCGCCAGATAGCAAACAACCAACCTCAATCAACTGTAGTCAATCTGACTTGCCTGAAATATTGGCGGTTTTACGCGCTTTAATTGCTGGCAAAAAGCTTAAAGTGCAAACTGTCGCAGGCATTAAAATCGGCGATTTAATTGCAATTTCAGATAAATTAAAACAAGCCAAATACGCTGTGCTAGCTTGGATTGCAAAAGATTTAGATTATGCGCATGCGGAGTTAACGATTCAAACTATTACCGAAACGGTTGCTTTATTAAATAGCCAAACTAGCCGCGCGGCAGGATTATCTTTAGGTGGCAGCGATGGCGATACTTCTGCCAATAATGCCAATACTTGGTTAAGTGGTTTTAGCTTAAAGCACAGCGAAATTGATTATGACGCGACGATTTGGGTAAATAGTTTTAATGCAAAAAATTTGCCAGAAAAAACCGTTAAGTCTCTGATTTTTTTAGGTAATGCCAATACAACATTTGAGCAAATACCTGACGTCTTTATTCCCATTGCCACGCCAGGGCTGGATTGCAGCGGCACTTTATTCAGAGTGGATTCGGCTGTGGTTCTGCCTTTAAAAAAAGTGCGTCAAAGTAACTTGCCAACGTTAAGCAAAGTCATCAGCCAAATTGAGGTTCTGCTTTCATGATTACGCATTTGAAAAATGGCAGAATTTATTGCCCAGTTATCGGCGCGGATGGGGTTATACAAGATATTTATATTCGTGATGGCAAGATTATCGCTAAGCCAAACGCGTCAGAAAAAGTTAGCCAAACTTATGATTTAACAGGAAAAATCGTCATGGCTGGCGCGATTGATATGCATAGCCATATTGGTGGCGGCAAGGTGAATATTGCGCGCATGATGTTGCCCGAGTTTCAAAACACAAAGCTTCAAGAAACGAAGCTTTATAGCGAGCCTGAGGCGCATATTTGTACACCGAATTGCAGTCATCACGCCACACCAAATACCGCAGATACAGGTTTCAGATATATTGAAATGGGCTATACCGCCGCTTTTGAGCCTGCGATTTTGCCGATTAACGCCCGCCAAGCGCACTTGGAAATGGCCGATACGCCAATGATAGATAAAGGCGGCTATGCGATGCTGGGTAATGATGACTACTTTTTGCGACTTTTAAGTCGCAAAGCAGACCAAAAAGCTATTAACGATTATGTGGCTTGGACATTGCACGCCACGCAGGCGATTGGCATTAAAGTCGTTAATCCTGGCGGCATTTCAGCGTTTAAATTTAATCAACGTCGATTAAATCTGGATGAAAATCACAGCTACTATCAAGTGACTCCGCGCGCCATTTTAAAAAGCTTAAGCACTGCGGTGCAGCAGCTTGGCATTGCTAAACCTTTGCATGTGCATTGCAATAATTTAGGGGCTGCGGGTAACTTTCAAACCACGCTTGATACCATGGGCGCAAGTGATGGTATTCCCATGCATTTGACGCATATTCAATTTCACAGTTACGGCGCTGAAGGCGATAAAAAATTCTCATCCGCTGCCGCGCAGATTTCTGAAGCCCTCAACAGAAACAAACATATCACCGCGGATGTTGGGCAGATACTATTTGGCCAGACCGTTACCGCCTCAGGCGATAGCATGATGCAGCATTTAAATGCCAAGCATGCCAACCCTAAAAAATCCGTCATTATGGATATTGAATGTGATGCAGGCTGCGGCGTGGTGCCATTTAAATATCGCGACCAAAATTATGTAAATGCGCTGCAATGGGCGATTGGCTTAGAGATTTTCTTGTCGGTGGAAGACCCGTGGCGGATTTTCCTGACTACCGATCACCCAAATGGCGCGCCTTTTACCAGCTACCCACATTTAATTCGCTTGCTAATGGATAAAAGTTTCAGAAATGAAGCGTTTGCCAAACTTAACCTAGACGCGCAAGCGATGAGCAACTTAACCAGTTTAAATCGTGAATATTCATTGTATGAAATCGCTATTTTGACGCGCGCTGGCGCTGCCAAATTAATCGGTTTGAATGACCGCGGCCATTTGGGCGCGGGCGCTGCTGCAGATATCACCATTTACACCGACCAGCCAGACCGCGAATCCATGTTTGCTAAGCCTGATTATGTATTTAAAGATGGCGAATTAGTGGTCAAAAACGGTGTTGTTATAAAAGTGGTTTGGGGTAAAACGCATACTGCAAAACCTGAGTTTGATATTGGCGTGGAACAAAATTTAAAACAATATTTCGATAAATACCATACGATTCAATTAGATAACTTTAAAATTTCCAATGATGAAATCGCCTCAGATGGTCGTGGTGGCGTCATTACACATACACAAAGCAACTAGACGCTTATTTAGGGAGTAATGCATGAGTAGATTATATGGCGCACAACATCGCAAACTGCAAGACGAATTTGGTACACGTAAAATGGCAGACCGTGTGGAAGAGTTGGTTTGCAAAACCGAATTTGACGAGGTCGCAAAAGGCTTTATCGAAAGCGTGGAGATGTTTTATTTGTCATCAATCGACCATCAAGGCCGCCCTACCGTGTCTTACAAAGGCGGCGATATTGGCTTTGTCAAAGTGCTGGATAGCACAACGCTAATCTTCCCAAGTTACGATGGCAATGGCATGTTTTTTTCTGTCGGCAACATCAGCACAAATCCACAAGTGGGCTTATTATTTATTTCATTTGAAACACCCAATCGCCTGCGTGTGCAAGGCACCGCGACCATCTCGCAAGACCCAACCTTGCTGGCGCATTACACAGAAGCAGAGTTTGTGGTCACCGTCACCTTGTCTGAGTTATGGCAAAACTGCCCGCGCTACATTCCTAAATATGAAAAAGTACGCAGTTCACGCTACGTGCCACGCGCGCACTGTGAAACGCCACTGGCAGGCTGGAAGCAACTCGATATCGTGCAAGACGTGATTTCAAAAAGCGATGCGCAAAAAGCCGCTAAAGCAGGTTTAATAGACATTGACACATGGGTTGGCAAAATCTTCTCTGCGGATGAAACAGCTTAATCTTAAATATGCAAATTAATGGCATCATCATAGACGACACTTTTGCTGAAGCATTCAATATGCGCGGCACGCGTGTCATCATTACTGCGCAAAATCTGAAATGGGCTTATCACGCCGCCAACGCAATGACGGGCTTTGCCACCAGCGTGATTGGCTGTGGTGTTGAAGCGGGAATAGAGCGCGAATTATCTGCAGATGAAACCCCAGACGGCAGGCCAGGCATTAGCGTTTTAATGTTTGCCATGGGCAGCAAAGTATTGATGCAACAACTGGAAACGCGCATGGGGCAATGTATTCTCACCTGCCCGACTGCCGCGGCGTTTGCAGGTATTGCATCTGAAGATAATATTAGTTTAGGCAGGCATTTACGTTATTTTGGTGATGGCTACCAAACTTCTAAGCTAATAAACGGCAAAAGGTATTGGCGCATTCCTGTGATGGATGGCGAATTTTTAGTACAAGAAACAACAGGGATGGTACGCGCGATTGGTGGAGGTAACTTTTTAATTTTAGCCACATCGCAACCTGAAGCACTGTACGCGGCAGAGACTGCAATTGAAGCGATGAAAAAAGTGCCGAATGTCATCATGCCTTTTCCGGGTGGCGTGGTGCGGTCTGGCTCTAAAGTCGGCAGCAAATATCCCAAAATGTTTGCCAGCACTAACGATGCATTTTGCCCGACATTAAAAGGCTTGGTCGATAGCGCATTAACCGACGAGATTGAAAGTGTGATGGAAATTGTGATCGATGGGCTGACGTTTGCAGACATTGCACAATCTATAAAAGTTGGGATTCAAGCGATTTGTGATTTAGGAAATGAAAGTGGCGTAAAACGTATTTCAGCTGGCAATTATGGTGGAAAACTTGGCCCGCATCATTTTAAATTGCATGAAATAATGGGTAAAGCATCATGAGTGCGCTTACTTTTACGCTTAAAAAAAGTGTTAAGTATCCGATTGATTGTCGGCTCTTAACGCCCAACAATTTAGCGAATCTATCCATTTTAGAGATTAAACATTTAAGCTTATTTAACACTAAAAACACACCGAAAATTGGCGATTATTTCGATGTTTCAGGCGATGACGCTAATCACATCATTTTCAAAAGCGCGAATCATCAATTGGATTATATTGGCCATCAGATGACGAATGGGCAAATCACCATTGAGGGTGATTGTGGCGATTTTTTAGGTGCCCAAATGGGCGGCGGAATCATTATTTGCAAAGGTAATGCAAACGACCGCGTTGGCGATCAAATGCGGCGTGGTTTGATTTTAGTGGATGGCAATGCTGGCGATTATTGCGGCAGCCGCATGATTGCAGGTACGATTGGCGTTTTTGGTGATGTGGGGAATTACATTGGTTTTGCTATGAAACGCGGCACGATTTTGTTAACAAAAACACCTAAACTACATGCCACACTTCAAGATTGCGGCACACACACATTGCCATTTTTAGCGCTATTTTTTGCCTCATTTAAAGGGTTAAGTACACGTTTTAATACTATTAAAAATATGCGTGTACAACGCTATGCAGGCGATTTAGCTTGCAATGGCAATGGCGAGATTTTGGTTTGTCACACAACTATTTCTGCTTAATTAATGCAGGTGTTAAAATAGTGTTTTAGGTTTTTTAAGCAATAAACATGCAATTTTTAACTGCCGCGCTGTATAAATTTGTTAGCCTGCCCAATTACGCCAATTTGCAAGCGCATATCCTTTCTGCCTGTGAAGTTAACCACATTAAAGGGACAATTTTATTGGCATCTGAGGGCATTAACGGCACCATCGCTGGTTTGCCAGATGACATTTACGCTGTACTGAATTTCTTACGAACCGATGCTTTATTTGAAGGCAAATTCGCCGATTTAGAGCACAAAGAATCTTATGCGGATGAACACCCGTTTTACCGCATGAAAGTGAAGCTCAAAAAAGAAATCGTCACGCTGGGTGTTGCAGGCGTTAGCCCCACCAAGCAAGTAGGCACTTATGTCCAACCGCAAGATTGGAACGCATTAATTAGCGATCCAGACGTTATTTTGATTGATACGCGCAACGATTATGAAGTGGATATCGGCACATTTAAAGGTGCGATCGACCCAAAAACCACTACGTTTCGCGAGTTTCCAGAATATGTCGCTAAAAATCTAGATAAAACCAAACATAAAAAAGTCGCGATGTTTTGCACAGGTGGAATTCGCTGCGAAAAAGCCAGCAGTTATATGATGGATCAAAGTTTTGAGGAGGTTTATCATTTGCAAGGCGGTATTTTAAAGTACTTGGAAACCGTGCCAGAGCAGGAAAGTTTATGGCAAGGCGAATGTTTTGTGTTTGACCAGCGTGTAGCGGTTAAGCACAATTTAGAAGTGGGTGAATTTGACCAGTGCTACGCTTGCCGCCATCCACTTTCACCTGCCGAAATGCAAAGCGAGCAGTACACGCCTGGCATTTCATGCCCCTATTGCTACAACACAATATCTGAAGAAAAACGTGCCAGTTTGACGGAGCGACAAAAGCAGGTGATTTTAGCAAAAAAACGGGGTGAGGCGCATATTGGTGAGAAGCAAAAAAACTAATTGAATTGATACGATATACTGGATTATTAACGATAAAAATGTGTTAACTTTAACTCATATAATGATACTAATATATAGCTGGCCCGGCAGCCCATTGCGTTGTCCAGTCAAACAACTTATCGGCAGCCATCGGCTTACTCATAAAGTAACCTTGGCCGTAATCGCAGCCCATCAGCTTTAAAATATCCCAGACTTTTTGATTCTCGATACCCTCTGCCACTACTTTTAAACCTAAGTTATGGCCTAATTCAATGGTCGATTTTACAATCGTCACATCACTTTGATCGCGCTCGATATTCATCACAAATGAGCGATCGATTTTAAGCTCATTCACTGGCAGGCGTTTCAAATAAGCCAATGAAGAATAGCCTGTGCCAAAATCGTCAATCGATAACTGAATGCCCATTTTGGCAATGCGTTGCACCGTATCAAGCGCACGCTCAGGGTCATCCATAATGCTGCTTTCGGTAATTTCCAGCGAAATAGAACGTGCCAATAATTGATGCACATCTAATATTTGTTTTAATTTATTGGGCAGTTCCATATCAATTAAATCTCTGGCAGACAGGTTAACCGCGAGTGGAATATCCAAGCCCTGCTTTTGCCAAATGGCTGCGTATCTTGCTGCCTCAGTTAGCATCCAATAACTGATTTTATCGATATGCCCCGTTTGTTCTGCAAATGGAATAAACATATCGGGGAATATCAAACCACGCTCTGGATGATTCCAGCGTACTAAAGCTTCTACGGCCAGTAATTTACCCGTTGCAAAATCAATTTTAGGTTGCACGTATAAACACAGCTGATTCTGCTCAACAGCCTGTTTAATTTCACTCACTAGTGACAAGTTTTCCTCATTGTCCACATCTAAACCGCTGTGATACACCGCTACACTGCCAGATGAATTTTTGGCGGCATACATCGCAATTTCTGCGCGGCTCAGTAACACTTCAATATCTTTTGCGTGCTCTGGATAGTTGGCAATGCCAACTCCTGCACTTAAGTCGACAAATGAATCATTTAATGCAACAGGCGTTGCAAGCGCTATTTGCAATCGGTTTGCCACATCCAACGCCAGTTGTGAATGTGTATTGGCTAAAATAATGCCGAACTCATCCCCCCCTAAACGCGCCACCACATCCAGCTCACTTTTACAACTTTGTTTTAAGCGCTCCGCTACACCTGCTAATAACTGGTCTGCAGCGGAATGTCCTAATACATCATTCACATGCTTAAAACGGTCTAAATCCATCATTAACACTGAAAAAGTCTGATTGTTTTCTTGATAATTTTCACTAAACTTAACCAGTTGATCAGTAAAAAAAGCGCGATTTGGTAGCTGAGTTAACTCATCCCAATACGCCAATTTACTGATTTTTTGCTCACGCTCTGCCACTGCTTCGCGCATACGGTCAAAAGTACGGCTTAAATGACCAATCTCGTCAGTGCTATTAGATACGATGGGTTTACTGTAATCGCCCTTTTCTAATAACTCTGCTGTATTCACTAACTCAGTTAAAGGCTTGGTAATACGTTTTGCGGTTAAAACGCTACCTGCTATAAACACGAACGCACCCAAAATAGTTAACACCAGTAAATTAAGCTGCAAAGTAAAATAAGGAGCTAAAGACTCACTAATCGAGCGCTGCAATACGGCAACTAATACTTGGTCACCCTCATTCAGTAGTTCAACATAACGGCTACTGTAATCGCGACCTTGAATAGAGATTTCATTGTCAAACACTTGATTAACTGTTGATTGAGTATCTGTCGCTTGCTGCAACCACTGATTAGGAATACCGCTGATTGCTTCTTGACCTGATAATTTACTCATGGTGCTGGAAGATAGGTTCCATTTTGGCTTAGTAGCCGAATGATTGGCGATTATTTTTGTAACAAAACTGACTTCTAATCTTGAAACATCTTGAATTCGGGTTGCCCAACTGTCATTAATTTCAAAACCAGTAATAATCCAAGCGATGGTTAATGGCGCCCTTACTGGCACCGCAACCAGCAAATAAGGCACACCACTAAATACGGCGATATTAAAAGACTCCCCACCGACTTGAGTGGTTTCAATTAATTTTAGAATAGGTGCATCTGTGATAGTTTCAGGCAATTGACCTGAAACGACTTGCCTGACGCCATCAGGGTTATACAACATATTCACGTCAGCCTCAATTCTAGCGCCGCTGTTTTCTAAGGCAGAAAGAATTGTTTCTTTATCGTTGCTGGCGATTGCTTGTCGAAAGCCATAATCTGTCGCCAGAATGCTGGCACTTAACGCCAAATTTTCGCCACGCCTGTTGATGACCGTGCGCAGCACTTGCTCACCCACACCTAATTGTTCCGTGATTGCTACCCGTGCATTAGTATTAATGCTCACCCAAATAGCAATGAAGCCAAAAAACTGCACCGCTAGAATAAGGCTAAGAAATAGAAAAACGATGCGGCTTTGTAAGCTCTTAAAAGGTAACTTCATTCAGTTTTATTCACAATATTTGGTTATCTAATTTGCAACCTGTTAACTTATTTTCTGGCAGGAATAATAAAAGGTTTAAGTGAAAGCTGCAAGACAACGGGTTGTGATTCTTTGACTAGTAATTTTTTTTCTACAACCTCTTTCTCTTTTGCCAAAGCATAATGCCACACCTTAAGCGTGTAACCACCGTTTGGCAAATCGCGCAACACCGCTTTGCCGAGCTTATTCGATTTCGTAAAATAAGGCGTATCCACTACCTGAATAAAAGCCACCATCGTGTCATGAATATTACAGCCCAGCACTACCGTGCCTGCTTTATCAAATTTAATAGGGCTTGTTGGTACGCCAGAATATAACTTCAGCTCAAAGGTTTTAGCAGGTGAAAATGAGTAGACGTGATGTCTGACGCTATCGAAATTGGGGAAAGTAACATCGGAACCTGTTTGTATCACACTCACCAATGGGTTAAATTGCTTACCACGTTGCTCAATCATCGCCGCTGCTTGGGGCATTGCCACTGGGTTATCTGGCTCTGCATACACCACCGCATTTTCAACAGGCAATCCTGCCATATCGATTACGTCTACAGTTAACTCTGCCGCTTGAATGTGTAAGCTAAAAAGACTTAAAAGTATGGCAGAAATGGCTAAAATAGATTTAAACAATTGTTTTCCTAAATATCGTGAGATATTTCTGTGTGCCTTAAATAGAATAATATGAATCAACATTACATCATTAAGCAAAAATAAGGCCTAAATTAACTGACTAAGTTCATTGCAATCAAAAATCACTTAAAGTTGGGTGAACTGCACTCACTATTTTATACAAATACTAGTCAATACAAATAAGCAGACCTAAATTGGCGTCACAATGTCACGCTTCATTGGCGCTAAAATTTTAAGCAGCTCGTTTTTCTCACGCGTATTTACATATTGATTAAGCGTATCTCTAAACATGCTCACAAATGCATCAAATTCCGCTTCGGTAATTTTGGCATCGCGGTGCGAATTAGCCATTGTTTCACCCTCATACTTACAGCCGCCACCTGTTAACTCACATAAATGCAAAACAACACTTTCTTTTAATGTCTTTAATTTTATGCCCTCAAAAGAAAGTTTAGTGCTGGGCGTAGCAGCCACTTTATCAATAAATTCATCTACTATTTTGGTTAATACTGGTAAACCGCCAATCCGCGCAAATAAGCTCGCGTCAGGTTTATTGGACGATTTAAAGAGTGAAAAATCGCCCGTAGCTGAGCAACCCGTAAAAGTTAATATTACGATGAGTGTAAAGAATAGTTTATTTTTTACTATTGGCATGATGTGCATTTTTAATTAGCTATTT
>JAKFVB010000084.1 GCA_021732405.1 Methylotenera sp. | reverse complement strand
TGCGCGGCAGGTATTGTTTATGAGACAGATGCTAAAGTTTCAGATAAAGTGCAAATATTAATGGTGTTTGATAAAAACAGTCATGAACCTATTCTGTACCCACTAAGTTTAACAAAACACAACAACCCAAACGCCATGCATTTTTACGACTATTTAAAATCAGAACAAGCAAAGATGATATTTACGCAATATGGCTTTCATCTTTTAAAATAATAACGCATGCAAGCATTATTTAACTTTACACCAGAAGAGCTAGCGATTGTCTGGCTATCACTTAAAGTGGCTTTTTTATGCGTGCTTATCATATTGATTCCTGGCATTGCGGTCTCTTGGCTATTGGCCAGAAAATCTTTCTGGGGTAAATCTCTATTAGATAGCTTGATACATTTGCCATTGGTGTTACCGCCTGTTGTACCTGGATTTTTATTGCTTTTGCTATTAGGTAATCAAGGGCTTATCGGCAAACATTTGCATACTTATTTTGGCTTTAGCCTTGCGTTTACTTGGATGGGCGCAGTAGTTGCATCGGCAGTGATGGCGTTTCCATTGATGGTACGCTCTACGCGCTTAGCCATCTCTCAGGTGGATCAAAATTTAGAAATCGCCGCGCAATCACTTGGTGCACACCCGCTTAAAGTGTTTTTTACAATTACCCTGCCACTGGCCATGCCGGGTGTTATTACAGGATTGATATTGGCTTTTAGCCGTAGCTTAGGTGAGTTTGGCGCAACGATTACTTTTGTCGGCAATATTGAAAACGAAACACGCACCTTACCGCTAGCTATTTATAGCTATACGCAAATTCCCAATGGCGATTGGCCTGCCATGCGCTTGGTTATTTTAAGCATGATATTGGCGCTTGGCGCATTAATGCTGAGCGACCGCTTAGAACGCAAAGCCAATCAAAAAATTGGGCGCCAGCCGCATGATTAACATTGAAGCAAAGCTACAACGTAAACACTTTAATTTAGATGTGTCATTACAAATCGACACCCGTGTAACCGCCATCTTTGGCCCTTCTGGTTCTGGCAAAAGTACGTTGCTCAGTATGATTGCAGGTATAACTCAGCCTGATAGCGGCATTATTACGATTGATGGTGAGTGTGTATTTGATAGCAAACTAGACATTAACAAACCAATTAATCAGCGCAGAGTGGGTTTGGTGTTTCAAGACGGCAGGCTTTTTCCGCATATGACGGTAGAGCAGAATTTAAGCTACGCTTTCAAATTAAATGACCATCAAAAACAGCTAATTCAACCAGCTGAGATTATGCATCTACTAGCCTTAGAGCCGCTAAAAAAACAGCAGCCGCATCAACTCTCTGGCGGCGAAAAACAACGTGTTGCGCTTGGTCGCGCACTATTATGCTCACCCAAATTACTGATGCTGGATGAGCCGCTGGCGTCCTTAGATGAAAAGCTAAAGCAGCAGATTCTGCCCTATTTAAAATTGGTTGCGGAAAATATCCAGATTCCGATGTTATACGTTAGTCATAGCAAGGATGAAATTACGCAATTAACCAGCGATATTATTTATCTCCAAAATGGACAAGTGGTTACAGCAAACCAAACTGAACATTCAATCAATAACTAAGTGTGGCGCCTATCCATAAACAAGCTATTGCCTTGCACTTTTTTAGCCTCTTTTTTAGCACGACTCATCGCACCTGCCACTTCATGATGACTACTAAAATATTCAGGAATCACGTTCACAGCCCCAATCGACATGCTGCCAAAAGGGAAGAAACTTTTGTTGCCCAGCCTATCTTCCACGTGAATACCGCCTAACTTAACGTCTTTACTATCATAAAAATCGGGAATCACTTTTGGGATAGTATCTAACGCATTTTTACAAAGCGACTCCCAGTTTTCCGATTGAAACAACAAAATAAAGTCATCGCCACCAATATGCCCAATGAAATCCTGCTCGCTAATGGCCACGGTGCTCAATAAATGCCCAATAAACTGAATCAACTCATCTCCTCGCCTGTAGCCATAGGCATCGTTAAACGGCTTAAAGTTGTCCAAATCGCAATAGCAGGCCACAAATGGCTTGGCATTTTCTAAGAGCCTATCAATATGCGCATTAATTGGGACATTGCCTGGCAGCAAGGTTAACGGGTTGGCGTAGCGCGCTGCATGAATCTGCAAATTGGTTACTTCACGCAATAAAGTATGTCCGTTGCCAGTGCCAATATACTCATCCGCTTCATTCACAATAATAAAGCCATTAATCAAGTATTGCGGGTCGGCATTCACAATGAGCTCACTTAAGGCATTGATAGTCATAGATTTTTTTACAATTAATGGTGTTTTATCCATATATTGTGTGCACGATTTTTTACCATGCAATTCGCGCTGATAAGGCCGCGCAAAGCGATCAATCGTGTCGTATCTGCTGATTAATCCAATGGCTGTTTGGCCATCAATCACAGGCACTGAGCTTAATTTTGCATCTTGTTCAAATAGTTGGTAAACGTCATCGTTACTAAAAGTGGCATTTACTGCGGCTTGATAAGTGACTAAATTGGCAACGGTGGCTTGTTTACCAGTGGCGATTGAAAACTCTGGAAACACGCTAATTGCGCTTTTATTCAGCAAAATTTTGACATCGTTTGCCAGTTTTTTTTGAAACTGTGGCAATGGCCTGCCAAACAAATAACCCTGCGCATAATTGATTTTTAAATCTTTAATCACGGACAGCTCATCGCTGGTTTCAACGCCCTCTGCGATAGTCAAGCAGCCCGATTCAGACGCGATTTTTTGAATCGCTCGCACAAATTCTAATTTAACCGCGTCATTATGAATATTGTGAATAAAGTGTTTGTCAATTTTCACGTAATCTGGCGCGATTTCAGACCACAAACGTAAGCTGGAAAAGCCCTCACCTAAATCATCCAAGGCAATCCCAAAGCCCAACTCGCGATATTTATTCACACAATCTTTTAGCAAACCAAAGTCTTTAATCGATGAACCTTCAGTAATTTCAATCACAATATCAGTGGGTTTTAATCCTAGCTTTTCTACATCACTTAATTGAAATTCAAATGCTGAATCATTTAGTTGCAGGCAAAATGGACTCATATTAATAAATAGTTTTTTAGGATTTTTAGCATTCGCATACTCAGTTAACACGATTTCGCGGCACAAAAACTCAGTATCTGGCGTTAATCCAACCAGATGCGCAGCTTCTAATAAAGCAACAGGAGAATGTAAATCTGTTTCAACAGGCCCTCTAATCAGCGCTTCGTGCCCAAAAACATTACCGCGATGCATATCAATAATAGGTTGAAATAAGGCAGTTAAATTACGTTGCTGCAATATATTGGTTATTTCGGTTTTCAAGCGAATGATGTCCATAGTCTGTATTTAATATAACCTTAATATAACGATTATTTATAAACAAATTATGACAATAAGTGACACTAATATATGTGCATATCGCACTGTTTTAAAATAAAAATTTGTACTATGTTACGGAATAAAGCAGTCTAAGTCATTGGCAAAAACTGGTTTGCCAAAAAATTGTATTGCAATCGCTTGAAGTGTCTCTGGCTCTTTGCCTAATGTTCGCAGCATGCGGTGTGATAGCACCAATTGCTTAACATTGGCGCTTGCAGCAATTTTGCCAATCACACTTGGCGTCATATGCAAGTGTCGCGCAGCGCCTATTGCACCCTCAGGCACGGCATTATGGGCGACTAATAAATCTGCATTATCAGCTAACTTTTCTAATTGCCCATTATCGCCATTAGTGTCGCCGCTCAAAACTACGCTTTTATCTGCAATATCAATGCGCCATGCCAGCGCTGGCACATTGCCATGAATCACATTAACGGCAGTGGCCTTAATACCATTTTGATTAAATACGGTTTTTATCTCTGCGCTTTCCAACACAATATTACTTGGCTGAATATGATAGCCTGCCTTATTAGGCTGCAAAAAATCATTTAAATAACGATATGCACCCTTAAGCCCAAATAATGATTGTATAAATTCAACAGTGCTGGGAAAAGTGGCATTTCCAATAGGCCCAAATACTGGCAAAGGCTTCGTGCGCTCTTCAAAATAAGAGGATTTAATCAATGCTGGCAAATCTGCAGTATGGTCGGCGTGTAAATGCGTCAATAGCACCAAATCTACATCTGCCATTTGGGCTCCACTTTCACCAAAGCGCAACGCACTACCTCCGCCACTATCAATCAGCACACGCGCCTTGCCGTCTAGCCAAATTAAATAACTGCTGGATGCGCGTTTAGTCTGCATTTCGGGTCCGCCAGACCCCAGCACCTGTAACTCAAGCCCTTGTCCAGTGCAACTTTGTGCCTGCACAAGATGGCTTGGATAAAGACTAGCTAACAACAGAAAGAGTGCAAACTTAATATAAAACTTAAGGCGTTTTTTGAGTAAGTTATTAGCCATTTATACTTGAAATTCCCGCTTTTTGTTGTGCTAACATCGCTGCGCCAATCATACCTGCTTGGTCACCCATCGTAGAAATCACAATATTAAGCTGGCCACGCAAAACTGGAATTAAATCTTGCATTAATTGCTGCTGAAAAGCTGCCTGCATAAAAGGCCAAGCGGCACTCATCCCGCCACCAATAACCAAGTGTTTTACATCGATGACTTTTAATGTATGCGCCAAGGCTTGCGCCAAAGTTGAGCCTGCCAGCGCATAAGCAAATAACGCGTTTTGATTACCTTGATGTGCTTGCGCTGCAATTTCTGCGGCGGTGCAGCGTTGATTTGTTGTTTCAAAATACGTTTTCGCAAGGCCGCTAGCTGACGCATATTGCTCCACACAGCCTGAATTACCGCAGCCACAAAGCCTGCCATTGGGTTGAACGATGATATGCCCCACTTCCATCGCCACGCCGTGTTCGCCCTGAAATGGCTGACCGTTTAAGATTAAACCGCCACCAACCCCTGTGCCCAAGCCAACATAGATTAAGTTTGTACCTTGCGCAAAATGTTGATTGGCATATTCACCAAAGGCGGCAGCAAGCGCGTCGTTTTCCACCACTACAGGCAAACCAATTAGTTGGCTTAAATCTGTACTTAAATCCACATCACTTAAGCCTGGCAAATTGGGTGATTGGGCTATTTTTTGGGATACTGGGTTAATAAACCCCGGAAAACCAATACCCACTGCACTTACATCTGGATATTGTTGCCGCACAGTTTGAATGGCATCCGCTGTGGTATTTAAAATATGTTGCCAAGCTTGCTGTGGTGAATGAGCTTTGCATATCTGTGAAAAATCTGCGCGAAAGCGTACTTCTTCTAATAACTGTAATGCACCTTCCTTACTTTTTATCACGCCTAAACGTAAATTGGTGCCACCTACATCAATGCCAATTAGCATGCTCATTGCTAATTTTTCTGGCTAGCGTGCCTGCCAGAACGCTGCACGGCGCCTGCAAAATATTGTTGTTTTTCAGGTGTTAACTCTTCCCAATTAAAGCGCCAAACCCAGTTGCCGCCTAACGTGCCGGGTGTATTCATACGATTAGTGCTATCTAGCGCTAAAATATCCTGCATGGGAATAATCGCTAAATCAGCCTGTGTTGCAAACGCCATGTCGATTAAGGCATTTGGCATATCAGGCTCATCGCTATCTAACACTGCATGCAGATGTTTTTTTGCATTTTCTTCAAGCTGCTGATACCAACCCAGCGTAGTGTCATTGTCATGCGTACCTGTGTAAACCACACTATTGTCTTCAATATTTTGTGGCAGATACAAGTTATCGTCACCACCACCAAACGCAAATTGCAAGATTTTCATGCCAGGCATTTGGTATTGATGCCTTAAAGCGTTCACTTCATCCGTAATAATGCCCAAGTCTTCTGCTACCAAGCACATTTTTTTGAACCGTTTTTTGATTGCGCATAACAGTGAATCGCCTGGTGCAACCTGCCACTTGCCATTGATTGCGGTATCTTCGGAGGCGGGGATTTCCCATGCTGCCTGCAGGCCTCTAAAGTGGTCAATGCGCACCATATCAAACATGCTATTTTGCGTGTACATACGCGCTAGCCACCATTTAAAATCTTCTTTTTTCATCGCGCGCCAGTTGTAGTGCGGATTGCCCCAGCGCTGCCCAGTATCAGAAAAATAATCAGGCGGTACGCCTGCCACAACGGTCATATTACAGCGTTTATCCAGCTTAAATAATTCTGGATTCGCCCATACATCAGCACTATCAAATGCCACAAAAATTGGTATATCGCCAAACATAGCAATATGGTGATTGTTTGCATAAGCTTTTAAGGCGCACCACTGCTTAAAGAAAATAAATTGAGTAAATTTAATCACAGCAATTGCTTGCGCATGCTGTTTTTTGGCTAAGTTAAGTGTTTTTAAATCACGTTTTTTATAGGCAATTGGCCAAGCATTCCAACTAGCTTGGTTAAATTGCTGACGCAACACTAAAAATAAAGCAAAATCACTCAGCCAATGGCTGTGCTTTTTGCAAAACTTTTTATAAGCAATGCACTCAGGCGAATCTGTTTGTTGAGAAACAACACAGTAGGCTTTTTCAAATATTTTTTGGTGCTGCGCTAATGTTGGCTCTGCTGTATAGGTTTGCAAATCTGCTGCACTAATCAATTTTGCATCCAGTAATTGCTGCAAATCAATAAATGCAGGGTTGCCTGCATGCGCGCTTAAACACTGGTAAGGAGAGCCATCGTTGTGCGGCATATTTAAGGGTAGCGTCTGCCAAACACTTACCCCAGCTGCACTTAAAAAATCAACGAAACGTTTTGCCTGTGCGCCCATATTGCCTGCTGGCAAGGAGCTAATATGTAATAAAACACCGGCTTTACGTTGTTGTGATTTTTTCATCTTATTTCTTTATTGTGTTTCTTACTTTATCTATCCAAATGTTTTTAAATTCAGGTGTTTTTAATAAGTGCTGTGACTTAAGTACTTAACCGTGTGGAATCATGTAAATTTAAAATAATTAAATTTATCTACTCTTGCCCTCTGCGCATTGTTCCGCTGTTAGAGTCGTTTGCAGCTTGACTATCTCCCATGCTAATAGAGGCATTCAGATGCTCAGGAATTGGCAGTTTGAGCAAACGATATAGATTCATTAAATTGCGGCGATATAGCTGATCAAAACTGCTCACACTCATGGCTGCATTGTAATCTCCCAGCCACCAAAACCAATCAGACCCTTCACAAACAGACAATTGATCTTCTGCGCGCTGCTTTTCTTCTGTACTTAATTTGCCTGATTTCAACACTTTGTCATAAGATTTTTTAGCCTCGCACAGTAAATCCCAGCCATAGTTTTTATCTACGCTACCAATCCAAGTGCTAAAGCTGCCATACACCCAGCTACCCGCCGAAATTTCTGACAAGGTGCCGCAGTGAATTTTATAAGCACTTTTGCTGGGTGATTTAATCGCCTGTAAGACTTCTGATTGCGTCACCATCTCAATATTTGGGTGGTTAGCCAATGCTGCATAAAGCTCAGTTAAAAAATAGTGACCGTTGTAAGGATAATATTCCCACGCATTTTCGCCATCTAAAATCACGCTAACCACTGGGTTTTCTTGGCGTTGATAGGTATTGTAAATATGCTCTAAAGTTTGAATAAAGTCGTTTACCGCTTCGCTACTGTGTAATTTAGAGTATTCAAAGCCGATTTTGTCAGATAACCTATCATCGCGGAAAAAGCAGGTAATTTCATCATCACCTCTGGTCACTTTATAAGGCTTATAGAGATAATCGTGACGCGATACCAATGCTTTTTTAGGATTAGATTTACGTAGGCTATTCGCCAGTACACCCTCACCCGATGCCGCCCATTTCACGCCTTGACTTGCCATTAGCAATAAACTTTCTTTAGAAACTGCACCCTCTGACGGCCACATGCCATTAGGCGCCATGCCAAAACGGCGCTTGTGCGAAGCCGTTGCATCTTTTAAATGGTCAATAGCACGCGCCGCGCCACCAGGATAATTGGCTGTTTTAGGCAAAATGGCATTACTCATGGCATCATGCGTCGTTTCAAAATCGAGTAATAACGGTAATATGGGATGGTAATGTGGCGTGCTGGAAATCTCAATTTGGCCTGATTCTGCCAGCTTTTTATAGCGCGGAATTAAATTACCAATCAGTTCGCCAACCAAATCATACAAAGCCAGACGGTCTTCATTGGTAAATTTCTTACCTTTACTCATTAAATTTTGCACTAAAGCGTTGTTTTGACGCACGCTTTCGCCCATCCATGCCAGATGGTACCAAACTAACAAATCGGCTAAATATTGACCTGATAAATAGATTAAGTCATCACGCCCATCTTCAATTAAAAACTCATACATCTTGTAAAGCCGCTCGTAATCAGGAAACGGTTTGAGCATTTTTTCGTGATAGCTTTTAAAGCAGCTATCTTTAATTAATCGGCGCTCTTCAGGTGTAATCACCCATAAATCATTGGTACTGAGTAATTTTAGTATGGGGTCTTTGACGCAACGAGTTTTAAATTGCTGGGCGTAATCTTCTAACTGATCCAGCAAAATAGGCACAAAGTTAAAGCTCACTTTGGCTTTTGGATTCATTTCCAAATGGTAAGCCATATCAGAATAATCTTTTATCGCATGCAGATAAGTCCAAGGTAGAACATATTCGCCTGAAATTGAATCGCGATAATCTGGCTGGTGCATGTGCCAATAAAGCGAAATTAATAATTTAGGTTGATTCATCATCTCAATATTTCACTTTAAATAATTTAAACTTTTTCACGCAAATTTATAGCTTAAGTAGCATCGATTTGGTCACCAGTACTGTGCCCTTTTCGGACACGTAAAAGCGTTTTTTATCTGCTTTCACATCAAAGCCAATTTCTATGCCTTCTGGAATCTCTACGCCTTTATCCACCACCACATTTTTTAATTTGGCGTGACGATGTACCACTACGCTTGGCAGCAATACTGCACCTTCGATATCGCAATAACTGTGCACACGCACATTCGAAAATAAAACTGAGCTGGTGACGCATGAACCGCTGATTAAACAACCGCCTGATACTATCGAATCAGTCGCTTTACCAGTTCTACCTTCATCGTTAAACACAAACTTGGCAGGTGGCACTTGTTCTTGATGTGTCCAAATCGGCCAAATACTGTCATACATGTTTAATTCGGGTGTTACACGGGTTAATTCCATATTGGCTTCCCAATACGCATCTACCGTGCCCACATCGCGCCAGTAGTAAAAACCATTTTTGGCACCTACGCAGCTTTCCGTAAATCGGTGCGCGTAAACTCTGGCGCGTGAAATTAAATAAGGAATAATGTCACCACCAAAATCTTTGGTGGAGTTTGGATCAGCCGCATCTCTGGCTAATTGCTCATACAAAAATTGCGCATTAAAAATATAAATACCCATGCTAGCCAAGGCTTGCGTTTTATCGCCTGGCATGTGTTTGGGATTAGCTGGCTTTTCTGCAAATTCAATAATGCGGTCTTCATCATCAACTGCCATCACACCAAAGCCTTTGGCTTCTTCTAAAGGCACGTTTAAACAAGCAATCGTCATATCAGCATTATTTTTAGCATGGGTGGCCAGCATCTGGCCATAATCCATTTTATAAATATGATCGCCCGCTAAAATCACCACATATTGCGCGTTACTGGATTGCAAAATATCGACATTTTGATGCACAGCATCAGCGGTACCTTTGTACCATTCTTCATTATTATTTTGCTGAGATGCAGGCAGCAGCTCAATATACTCATCAAACTCACCGTTTAAAAAGCTCCAGCCACGCTGAATATGGCGGATTAAGCTATGTGATTTGTACTGCGTAATGACACCAACGCGGCGAATACCAGAGTTAATGCAATTAGATAATGGAAAATCGATAATGCGGAATTTTCCGCCAAATGGCACTGCAGGTTTTGCGCGTCTATCGGTTAAATCTTTTAAACGGCTACCGCGTCCACCAGCCAAAATTAGCGCAACCGTATTCTTAGTCATTGTGCTAATAAATCGTGAGTTATTATTGTCTTGTGCCATGGTTGCCCTCCTCGAACTTAGTCAATAAAGAATAAACATTATTGTCTTGCAGGCTAAATTAGCCATGTTGGGCAAATAACATTAATTTAATAATTATTTAATATGTTAAAAAGATACAAAATAATTACAATTTAATTATAGGCTTAGATACGGGTTATAATCCAGTCTAATTCAACTGATTTTAAAGAAATTATATCGTGGCTAGCGCACCTCAAAATCAACTCCATCTCATACTTGATGCAAAACATCACGATGCATTCGCTTATCTAGGTTTACATAAAGAAGGTGCCGAATTTGTCTTTCGCACTTTTCTACCTTATGCCGAAAAAGTCAGCTTAAAAGTCAAAACAAAATGGGTGGAATGTGCGCGCGTTCATGCCGCTGGTTTATATGAATGGCGTGGTAAAACAGCGCCAGCTTCGCCTTGTGTGATTCAAATTGAAGCCAATCAACAATTGCAAGAAACAGTTGATGCTTACAGTTTTAATCCAATATTAACCGATAACGAACTATATTTATTTGGTGAAGGCTCACTTAATCAGGCTTACAACACGTTTGGTGCGCGCATTGTAGAGCATCAAGGCGTGATTGGCGTCCGCTTTGCGGTCTGGGCACCTAATGCAGAGCGCGTCAGTGTGATTGGCAACTTTAATCAATGGGATGGCCGCGTTAACCCGATGCGCGTACGCGGCAGCACTGGCGTATGGGAATTATTTATTCCAAATCTAGCAGCAGAAACCTTATATAAGTTTGAAATCCGCAATCGTCAAACGCATGCTTTGTTAACCAAAACGGACCCTTTCGCGCGTGAGTTTGAAGCACGCCCAGGCACAGCGGCTAAGATATCAGCCAACAGCAACTATCAATGGCAAGATAAAGCTTGGTTAGAAAAACGCGCCAGCGATGATTGGCTACACGCCCCATTTAATTGTTACGAAGTGCATGTTGGTTCATGGCGCCGCAAACATGGCAACTTGCCATTAACGTATCGTGAATTGGCTGCTGAATTAGTGCCCTATGTAGCCGATATGGGTTATACGCATATTGAATTATTGCCTATTACTGAGCATCCATTAAACGAATCTTGGGGTTATCAAACCACGGGCTATTTTGGCGTGACTAACAGATTCGGGTCACCTGACGATTTGAAGTTTTTAATAGATGCCTGTCATCAAGCCAATATTGGTGTCATTTTAGACTGGGTGCCAGGACACTTCCCCAAAGATGATTGGGCGCTAGCACGTTTTGATGGCACAGCATTGTACGAACACGAAGACCCACGTATTGGCGAACATCAGGACTGGGGCACGCTGATTTTTAACTATGGCCGCAATGAAGTACGCAACTTCTTGATTGCCAGCGCCTATTTTTGGTTAAAAGAATTCCACATTGACGGCTTGCGTGTAGATGCAGTGGCTTCTATGCTTTATTTGGACTACTCACGCAAAGCAGGTGAATGGGTGCCGAATAAATTTGGTGGGCGTGAAAACCTAGAAGCGATTGATTTTTTAAAGCAACTTAACATGATTGTGCACCAAGATTTTCCAGGCGCACTCACCATTGCAGAAGAATCTACCGCGTGGCCTGGCGTATCGCGCCCTATTTATTTAGGCGGCTTGGGCTTTAGTATGAAGTGGAATATGGGCTGGATGAACGACACGCTCAGCTATATTGAAAACGAGCCCGTACATCGCAAATATCATCACAGCATGCTCACTTTTGGTCAGCTTTACGCTTACAGCGAAAACTTT
>JAKFVB010000057.1 GCA_021732405.1 Methylotenera sp. | reverse complement strand
AAAATCGCAATTCACTTCAATTTTACCAAGCTCCGCCAATATGCTGTTTAGCTCTTCTTCGCCCAGCATGCGCAACATACTTGCCACGCTGGATTGATTACAACTACAGTAAAATTGTGTTGGTTTGGGCTCAAATAAGCGTACATTTTCTTCAGCAAATAATCGACTTAACAGTATTTCGGCAGGTAAATTTTGTAACTCATCGGCAGTCACCGTATTGGCTAAATAATTCATACGATTCCACGCATCTAAGTCTTGGTCGATTACTTTTTTGTTTAGCGCTGCTGTGCCGCCAATATCAGGCAATTTTTGTAATAACATGCCGCAAGCGCTTGTGTCATCGCAAGTCAGCCAAAGTGAGGTGTCAATCTGCTGGCTACGCAGCATATAGTTTTGCAGCATTTCAGCAATTGTTTCGCCCTCAATCGGCACAATACCTTGATACGCTTCACCTTCTTTTGGGTCTAGCGTAATCACAAACTGCCCGTTTCTGACTAAATCAATAAAGTTAGTTTCAGTAATTCGGCTGGTTTGCGTTTCATCCCACTTGGCAGTGGCGCGTATGTTTAAATCGGAGTTGCACTCCACCACCAATAATTTAAGCGCGCCCTTACTTTGAGTCTGCAAAACCATCGCGCCATCCATTTTTAATGTGGCAGATAATAATGCGCTGGCCGCCATTAACTCGCCTAGCGCATGCTTTAAAACAGGTGGCAGTGTTTGATGCTGCAATACTTGATGGTAAGTGTCGTTTAAATACACCAAATTGCCGCGAATCGGCATGGCGTTATTGAATTTGTCTTCAAATAAAAAGTGGTGCAGGGTATCGGTTAAGTTTTTCATAGCCTGCATTTTAGCAAATGTGGACATTGAAAAGCCGTTGAAGATAAAAAAAGCCCATGCAAATACATGGGCTTTGTTCCAGCTGATTACTGATTAAAAGCTATAGATTAAAGTAGCGCGACCAGTAAGAGGTGAGCCAGGCGTAATATTTTGATTGTTATGCGCAAATAATGCGTATTCTTTGTTGGTTAAGTTTTCCAGGTTCACTTGTAAACGTAACTTTTCACTGAATTTGCCATAAATTGCCGCATCATAACGTGTGTAGCCTGGTAATAATGTACTTTGTGTCACGCTTGGTACCGCAGCATAACGATCAGATGTGCTAACAATACCTAAAGCAACCGCCCACATATCATTAATCTCATATTTATTCCACAAAGACAATGTACGGGTTGGTGTTTGAGCTAGATCTGCGCCTTTCAAGATTGTATTTGCTGGCGTTGTTGTGTTGATTTGTGTTTCACTGATTTCGCCATCCTGCAAAGCAATACCACCAAAAATGCTCCATTTATTTGTAATATCACCAGCTACGCCTAATTCAATGCCTTTAGTTTCTTGACCATCGACCAAAATTGATTGACCAGTATTATTAGGGTCAGTAATTTGCACATTTTCACGGTCTAGCTTATATACGGCAGCAGTTAGTGCCAAGTTAGGATTCACATCCCATTTAGCACCGATTTCATAATTGATGAATTTTTCTGGTTTGAGTGCCGCAGTTGTTACTGTTAAAGAAGTCAGTTGATCACCTGCACGCGGTACATAAGATACGCTGTAATTGGTGTAAATTGAAACGGCTTCAACTGGCTTAAAAATCAAGCCAGCACGAGGTGACAAGAATGTGTCAGTGACATTAAAACTTTCATTAATCAAACCACCAGCACCATTGCTGCGACTGCCATCAAAATCAGTTGTAAAACGGTCATGGCGCAAACCTACGATAGCCTGCCAATGTTGAGATAATTTGATTTGATCTTGCGCATAGAAGCCAACCACATTCACCGTAGAGGTGTTATCGCGAAATGCGTTGTTAGTATTAATCAGATTTGCTCTAAAGCTGACTGGAGTATTACCAATTTCAGAAGCATTATTTGCGTTCAAAGTAACTTGGGTGCCAGTAGTTGTAAAGTTATTATTAAAAAATGCAGATAGACGAGAGTTATCAGTGTCTTGCGTGGCAAGCTCTAAACCAGCCAGCAATTTATGCTCAACTAAACCCCAATTGGCGGTATAAGTTAAGTCGGTTTGGTTAATAAAGTTTTCACGATCCGTCGTATCTAAATAGCCACGCACTGTAAAGTTGCCATTAGTTGCAACAGTACTATCTGCAAATACGTTTTGATAAAACTTATTGTAATTAGCATAACGCGTACTGTTTTTAACAGCAATGCCGTTATCAAAACCATGTTCTATGCTGGCATTAAAAGCGACTGTTTCAGTTTCAGTAGGACTTAAATCGGCGCTACCAAAAAACCTATCCGTGTTGCCAATATCGAACGGGCGTCTATTTAATCTTGGTTGACCAGCCGCGTTTTCAAGCGCAGGTACACCACGGTCTGCAGTACGTTTGTCTTTAAAGTATTCTGTACTTAACACAATTTTAGTTTTGTCATCTGGGCGAATTGTAACGGTTGGTGTAATACCAAAGCGCTCTAAATCAACGCCTTCACGATATGAACCTGAGTCTTCATACACTGCATTGATACGAAAAGCCACTTCATCATTAATTGCTTGGCCATAATCACCAGCAATCCTTTTTTGGTCATAAGCACCATAAGTTGCAATCAACTCGCTAATTGGTGTCCAACCTGCTTGCTTGGTGACACGGTTAATCGCACCACCAGCGCCGCCACGGCCAAACGCCATGCCGTTAGGACCTTTTAATACTTCTAAACGGTCTGTGTTATAAAAGTCACGATAGGTTTGCACGTCATCACGCAAGCCATCTAAGAAAAAGTCACCAGTGGTTGCATTGCCACGAAAAATCAATGCATCGCGGTTACCTTCGCCTTGTGCAGCTTGAACGCCTGGCACATATTGGATTGCTTGGCTAATACTTTGAATCGACTGGTCTTTAATCAAATCTTGCGGAATAACAGTGATGGCCTGTGGCGTATCGCGTAACTCGGTATCGGTTCTGGTAGAAGAGCTGCTTTTTTTAGCGTTGTAACCTTTGACTGGCTGCGTGTCGCTGATGCGTGGCGCAGTTACATCGACCTGTGGTAAATTAACTTCGCTGGTTTCAGCAAAAGCGGCAGTACAAGTAAAAAAAATAACGCTGGTTAAAGCGCTGTGAATAGCCCATTTTAAGGTGGCGATTTTCGGTTTATTTTGATTTTGATGCCTATTGTTACTAGCTGTATGAGCCATTACTTTTCCTGTCGATAATTTTATTCAATTCCCCTGTGCGAATATTAATATAAATGAGAATCAGTTTCAATAACAAATGTAAAATTAAGTAAAGATATACGCGGGTTAAATACCAGCGTGTTGTTTAAAAGTAGAATCTTCGGCAGGAATAAGCCGTAGTTGCCAGTGTGCGATGGCCCACTGCCAAATTTCTGCCAAGCTGGCAAATTGCAAATTAGTAGGGGTTGGTTGCCCTAAAAATTGTAAAGCTTCAAATAGTTGTTGGGCTGATAGTGTTGCGTCAATCGGTTTTGCAAGTGTCTGTTTGCTTAACTTTTCGCCAGCAGCGTTGCGCGCAATAGGGATGTGCGCATAATACGGTGTAGGTAAGTTTAAACATTTCTGCAAATAAATTTGGCGTGGCGTAGAGTTAAGCAAATCAGCACCACGCACCACGTGTGTTACGCCCTGCGCGGCATCGTCTACCACCACGGCAAGCTGATAGGTAAATAAGTCATCAGCACGTTTTAATACGAAATCACCCACTTCAATTTGCAGGTTTTGATGAATATCAGCCTGAATGGCATCATGAAAAGCAATTTTGCTATTATTGGCACGAATACGCAACGCGGGTTTTGTGTTTGCTTTAAGTGGATATTCAAGACAGGTTTTAGGATAAATAAACCCATCGATGCCGATTAGATTGGATGAGTCTGCTATTTCTTTGCGCGTGCAGGTGCATGGGTAAATCAAGTGTTGATTTTGCAGAGTATCTAATGCTTGAGCATAATAATGACTACGCTGACTTTGGCGCACTATTTCGCTGTCCCATTCAAAACCAAACGCATCTAGTTGTTGCAAAATAATATCTGCAGCACCTGCTATTTCACGCGGCTTATCTAAATCTTCAAGCCTTAATAGCCATTTGCCTTGGTTAAATTTTGCATCGCAATAGCTGGCCACTGCTGCCACCAGTGAGCCGAAATGCAGCGGACCAGTAGGCGAGGGAGCAAAGCGTCCAATGTACTGCATAAATCAGACTGATATTAATGCACGGCTTGTACGTAAGGTGGAATATGCCAAGTTTGCAATTGTTTGCCTAATAACTGCAAATTACATTGCATACGCTCTGCACCATTGGCGCTCACTTCAAAATCGTAAATTCTCAGCAACTGGGCATGGCCGCGATTATCACGACCCAAGCGGATTTTATTGCAGGCAACGGTTTCGTCTAACAATTGCAGTTGATAGCGACTGGCTAGCTCGCGGCCTAGCATCACTGCAATTTCACGCTTGGCAATGCTATCTTGCCAAAACCATGCTGCCAACAGTAGTAATATCAGTAATATGAGTTCAAACATAGGTTAACTTTAAAATTACCTTGAAAAATGTGGTTAAGTACACAACATTGTATTTGATTTAATATGCGTTAATAATGATATTTTTCAATAGATTATGCAGTAGAATTAAATAATAGTTTAACTAACCTGACAAAACTAGTGATTAATGATGATTCAGCCACGCGAACAACAAGCACTTGAAGTTTACTTTAAGCTATTGACTGTAAAAGGTTTTGGCCCAGAAACGTTTGTGCAGCGCACCAGTTTTTTAAATAAACTTTTACCGCTATTGGCAGATAAAGAGCCGGGCGGTGGTGAGTATCGCCTTGCAATAGAAGTAATGATGGATTCAGTCGCAGAAGAAGACTGGCCAGAGAGTTTAGTGATTGCGCGTGAATACTATCCATTTTGGATTAATGATTTAAAAGCCGTTGCGCAATTTAATAAAGCCACAACCAAAGACCAATTGCCAATTGATTGGAAGCCCATTCAAGTCAGCTTAAGTAGTTTATGGCACACGGTTGATCAAGAGAAATTTTCAACCACAGATAGCTGGGCAATAAAAGGCTACACCAAAGCATTGCGTAACGAAAATGCAGACCAAACTTTAATCGACACCCGTATTAAGTTAGCCAAGATTTTATTGGTGCGTTTAAAAGATGCGCCCGATAAAAGCAATAAAATTTACCGCACAACGGTAGATGCGACATTGCCTTTGTTTGAAGTGAAAAAAAATCGTCGCCTATTTTTAGTGGTTGTGCGCGAGTTTTTCCATTTTTGGTCTGGCAATCCAGATGCGGATAAATTTATTTTAAATGCCAATACGGTTAGTATGTTGTAAATCAATATTTGCACATTATCAGTGCTACAAATAGTGCATTGCACTAATAATGTGCGCATTACCTATATTCTTCAAAAAAATCCCTTTATAATCAATCAAGCATAAATGGCTTGATTGTTGCTTGTAATGCCCTGTTTTTGTAATATATAACTATAAATCTATTATTATTTTGGGGATGAAAAATGGAAGCACTCGTTTCGGCGAATGATGTTTTATTTGTATTGTTAGGCGCTATTATGGTGCTGGCAATGCATGCAGGCTTCGCCTTTTTAGAGGTAGGCACGGTTCGCAGCAAAAATCAGGTCAATGCACTAGTTAAAATTATGGTCGATTTTTCAATTTCGACCATCGCGTATTTCTTTATTGGCTACAGCATTGCTTACGGCGTCAGCTTTTACAGCGGCGCAGAAATTCTAGCCGCCAAAAATGGCTTTGATTTAGTTAAATTCTTTTTCTTATTGACTTTTGCTGCTGCAATTCCAGCTATCGTTTCTGGCGGCATTGCAGAACGTGCAAAATTTAACCCACAAGTTGCCGCTACGTTTTTGATTGTTGGCTTTGTCTATCCATTTTTTGAAGGCATCGCTTGGAACGGCCATTATGGTTTTCAAGATTGGTTATTAGCGAGCTTTGGTGCTAAGTTTCATGATTTTGCAGGCTCTGTGGTGGTGCATGCCATGGGCGGCTGGATTGCATTAGTGGCAGTCATTTTGCTGGGCGCACGCACAGGTCGTTACGGCAAAGATGGTCGTTTGCATGCGTATCCGCCTTCTAATATTCCTTTCTTAGCACTAGGTGCATGGATACTTACCGTGGGCTGGTTCGGCTTTAATGTGATGTCGGCACAAGCGGTGCAAGGTATTTCGGGCTTGGTGGCGGTTAACTCGTTAATGGCGTTAGTTGGTGGTACGCTAGCCGCGTTGCTTATTGGTAAAAATGACCCCGGCTTTGTACACAATGGCCCATTAGCTGGTTTGGTTGCGGTGTGTGCAGGTTCGGATGTGATGCATCCACTTGGCGCGTTGGCAACAGGTGTAGTGGCTGGCGGCTTGTTTGTGTGGGCATTTAACTTAACGCAAAATCGCTTAAAAATTGATGACGTTTTAGGTGTATGGCCGCTACACGGTTTATGTGGTGCTTGGGGCGGTATCGCTGCTGGCATATTTGGTGCAAAAACCTTGGGTGGTTTAGGTGGCGTTAGTTTAAGCGCACAACTGATTGGCACTGGCTTAGGCATTGTCATCGCGCTGGCAGGCGGCTTTGTGGTCTACGGCACACTCAAAGCGCTCAGCGGCATTCGCATGAGTGCCGAAGAAGAATACGATGGCGCCGATATTAGTATTCACAAAATCAGCGCAACCGCTGATGATTAATTAAATAATCGTCATAAGTTTTATCTCTAAATAAACGCCATGCTAAAATAAAGCATGGCGTTTTTTCATGTAATCATTCCCGCTGCTGGCGTTGGAAATCGTATGGCGAATGTGTTGCCCAAGCAATATATTGCGCTAGGCGGCAAGCCAATGATTTCGCACTCTATTCAAGTTTTTTTCAACCATCCGCGCATCGCAGGTATTCATGTTGCATTGAATCCTGAGGATGATTTTTGGCGTAGCCTGACATTAGAGCCAGAAAGCCGCCTGCACTTGCATTACACTGGTGGCGCAACTCGTGCCGAAACCGTATTGAATACCTTAAAAGCATTGGAACCTTCACTGCAAGCCGATGATTGGATATTGGTGCATGATGCGGCAAGACCAGGTTTGACACATGCTTTGTTGACCCATTTAATCAACACATTAGAGCAAGATGAAGTCGGTGGATTATTAGCGTTGCCAGTCGCTGATACGCTTAAACAATCGGCTGATAATCAGCAAGTCGCGCAAACGATTCCGCGCGCTAATTTATGGCAAGCACAAACGCCGCAAATGTTTCGATTTTTGACATTAAAAAATGCCTTAATCCAATTTGGTGCCAGCGTGACTGATGAAGCTGAGGCCATTGAAGCGCTGGGTTTAAAGCCAAAATTGGTACAAGGCGAATTACGCAATTTAAAAGTAACTTATCCGCAAGACCTGATTTTGCTTCAGGCATTATTTGAAAGTGAACATAAAGATTCAGTAACGCATAAGGAAAAAGCATGATTCGGATAGGTCACGGTTTTGATGTGCATGCTTTAGTTACTGGCAGAAAATGCATTATTGGGGGCGTAGATGTGCCGCATACAAAAGGCTTAGATGGTCACTCAGATGCCGATGTTTTATTGCATGCAATATGCGATGCGCTATTGGGCGCGGCGGCAATGGGGGATATTGGCAAGCATTTTCCGCCCAATGACGACACCTATAAAAATGCGGATTCGCGTGCACTGTTGCGGCATGTAGTGGCGCTATTATATGCTAAAAACTACAAGGTGAATAATATCGACGCCACCGTTATTTGTGAAGCGCCCAAGCTATCCCCGCACACGGTACAAATGTGCGTTAATATCGCGTTGGATTGTGGCGTTGCCATTAACCAGATTAACGTAAAGGCCACCACGACAGAAAAGTTGGGTTTTACTGGCCGCGGTGAAGGCATTGCGGCAGAGGCAGTTTGTACGATTGTTACGCAAGAATAGAAACAAAAAGCGCTGATTCGTAAAGCCTGATTCTTGGCGTTCTAAGCAATACCATCACACAGTATTGTCGCTATATTACTGATTAATTTTCACTAATATAAATGAGCTGGTTGAATATTCTGGCACTATTCTTTAAATTGTCACTCGTATAAGCAATTATATATTTATAGAAAATACATCAATCTTTATGTTCAATTGGTTTCAACAGCTCGCTAAACCGTTTCCCGATGCTTTAATCACCACACCACCCAAAAATTTTTGGCGATTTGCGTGGGATTGTACTGAAGGCATGCGCCCATTTTTACTCGGCATGACTGTTTTTACGGGCTTGATTGGTGCATTTGAAGCCTTATTGTTTGCCATGATGGGCAAAGTGGTTGATTGGTTAAGTGATATTCCCCCACAACTTTTATGGCAGCAAGAAGGCAATCACTTAATGATACTAGCGGGCGTATTATTGTTGAGTACGCTATTTATTGTGTTACAGACTTTATTTAAGCATCAGGCATTGGCGGGTAATTTCCCCATGCGGCTACGTTGGAATTTTCATCGGCTTATGTTGAATCAAAGCATGAGTTTTTACCAAGACGAATTTGCAGGACGCGTGGCGGCAAAAGTGATGCAAACAGCGCTGGCGATGCGCGATGTATGGTTTATTGTTGCCGATATCATGATTTACGTCGTGGTGTATTTTGGCAGCATGGTTGCGATTGTGGGCTATTTTAACCCATTGATTATGCTGCCATTTTTGGCTTGGCTTGTTACCTATATCATTTCATTAAGCTATTTTGTACCGCGTTTAAGCAAAATGTCGCAACGGCAAGCTGATGCGCGCAGTTTAATGACTGGCCGTATTACCGATGCGTATACCAATATCAGTACGGTAAAACTATTTAGCCACGCAGGACGTGAGGCAGGCTATGCCAAACACGCCATGCATGAGTTTTTAGGCACCGTACACGGCCAAATGCAGCTAGTAAGCCAAGTCGAAATTGTGAATCATGTACTGAATATGTTGTTGATTATCAGCACAGGGCTATTGGCATTATGGCTGTGGAGCACAGGCCAAGTAACGGTGGGCGGTGTTGCGGCGGCAACGGCTATGGCCTTGCGCCTCAACGGTGTTTCGCATTGGGTGATGTGGGAAATGACCTCGCTGTATGAACAAGTCGGCACGGTGCAAGACGGCATGAATACGCTAACTATGCACAATAATATCAACGATGCACCTAATGCAAAACCCTTAATGGTCAAACAAGGCGAAGTGGTTTTTGATGCTGTGAATTTTAATTATGGCAAAGTGGATGTTAGCCAGCATAAACAAGTCATCAATAAGCTTAACTTAACCATTAAAGCAGGCGAAAAAGTGGGGCTGGTAGGGCGCTCTGGCGCGGGTAAATCTACTATCGTTAATCTGCTACTGCGCTTTTATGAGGTAGAAAAAGGGCAAATTTTAATTGATGGTCAAAATATTAACCATGTCACTCAAAACAGCCTGCGCGCAAGCATCGGTATGGTCACGCAAGACACCTCATTGTTGCACCGCAGCGTGCGCGATAATATTTTATACGGCCGCCCAGATGCGACAGAAGAAGAAATGATTGCCGCCGCTAAACGTGCCGAAGCGCACGAATTTATATTGAATTTAAGCGATGTAAAAGGCAGAACAGGTTACGATGCGCATGTAGGCGAGCGCGGCGTCAAGCTTTCTGGCGGCCAGCGCCAGCGCATTGCGATTGCGCGGGTGATGCTAAAAGATGCGCCGATTCTGTTACTGGATGAAGCCACCAGTGCATTGGATTCGGAAGTAGAAACCGTGATTCAAGCCAGCTTGTATAATTTGATGCAAGGTAAAACGGTAGTCGCCATCGCGCACAGGCTTTCAACTATTGCCGCAATGGATAGATTAATTGTGCTGGATAATGGCAATATTATAGAGCAAGGTAGCCATGCCGAATTGCTGAAACTAGGTGGCCTGTATGCTAGTCTTTGGGCGCATCAAAGCGGCGGTTTCTTGGGTGAACAATAAATACTGCTTTTCACATCAATATCAGCATAAATAACGGTAATATATTCATTACTTAATACATTTTGGAACCGAAAAATGAGCGCTACAGTTGAAACCCGCCCACCAGTGCCACCCTTCACACGCGAAACCGCGATTCAAAAAGTGCGAATGGCAGAAGATGGCTGGAACAGCCGCGATCCGCAACGCGTTTCCTTGGTGTATACGCAAGATTCGCAGTGGCGCAACCGCGCTGAATTCCCCAAAGGCCGTGCACAGATTGTAGAATTCTTAACGCGAAAATGGGCGAAAGAACTGGAATATCGCTTAATTAAAGAGCTATGGGCGTTTGACGGCAACCGCATCGCTGTGCGCTTTGCGTATGAGTGGCATGACGATGCTGGCAACTGGTTTAGAAGCTACGGCAACGAAAACTGGCAATTTGATGCCAATGGTTTAATGGACTTGCGCTACGCCAGCATTAATGATTTGCCGATTAAAGAAACAGACCGCAAATTCTTTTGGCCATTAGGTCGCAGGCCAGATGACCATGCGAGTTTGAGTGATTTAGGATTGTGATTTTGTAGGGTGGGTAACTTGCTTACCCACGCGGTGAAGCTGGAAAATATTGTAATGCGTGGGTTCAAGAACCCACCCTACAAGGCTGTAAGCTTGTGAAATTAAAACTCATCAAAAACTGCTTCAATACCTGGTTGGTTTTTATCTTTTAGTCTTAGTAGACAATATTCATCAAGAAAAACACATATATCCTAACCTAAAAGACTTATAGGTAACTTTTTAACTGATGTGTAATGATGTTCAAAAGAAGAGTCTATATATGTTTTAAGCCCTTTCAGAGACGCACAGTATCCGAACCATGCGTGAAATAATCTTGGGCTGTGAGTCGTAATATAGTTTGCGGAGTTTTGTCGATTTTCAGTATAAATTTCTTCACTATTCAAATTATCATTTCGACCAAAATAATTAAGAGCTGATTTAATTGATTCAGGTTTTGATAGGTTTTTCTCCGATAAAATTTCATTAACTATTTTCAAATGAAACTCTGCATCTGCTCGCAGTTGGTTTGCATCATTATGTTCCCTTTGGTAATTATTTATTTTTAATTGAGCTCTATTTTGCTCATACAATAGGTACAGGGTAAGTAAGCTTAAAAAAGGCCCGTAAATCCCAGAAACGTATGAGCCAAATTGACTCCATATTTCTCTATCTTTTGAAAGCGAAAATCCAAATTGAAAGAGATATAAAAGTATTGGAAATAAAAGTGTTGCGGATCCAATAATAGCTACAATCTTCAAGAAATTTTTTCTCATAATTGATACTTCCAATTTATATCATGCCTTCAACAAAACAATCACCGCGCCACTGCCACCATCTTCAGGCTTAGCCTGCGCATACGCAATTACTTCGTCTTTTTGCATTAACCAATTACGCAGTTTATGTTTAAGTACAGGTTCGCGGTTGCGTGAGCCTAGGCCTTTGCCATGCACAATGCGCACGCAACGGATATTGCGTTTTTTGCAGCTGCTTAAAAACTCGGCCACATATTCACGTGCTTCATCTGAAATCAATCCGTGCAAATCGATTTGCGCTTGTACTACCCAAAAGCCGCGGCGTAACTTGCTTAAAATGCTGGGTGATTGGCCTGTGCGTAGGTAAAGCAGTTCTTCACCGCTTTCTAATTCGTGCGCAGGGTAAAAGTCGTCACTTAGGCTATCTTTAAGAGCTTGTTTTTCATCGCGAATAAACTGTTTGGCGACAGGTTTTGGGTGAGTTTTTTCTGTAAAAGGTACATCTATATTGAGTGGGCGCGCATTCTTAACGGCTTCCAGAAATAAGTTTTTCTCTTGCTCTGCGGCTGTTATTTTAGTCACTTCTTGCTGATTTTTTAAGGCATCAAGCTTGGCTTGATTGGCTTGTTCAAGCTCAGTTTTAATGGCTTTTGCTTGCGCTTTTGATAGCGGAATTGCATTCAGCGCTATCTTTTTTGGCGCTAGTGATGGGCTTTTAATTGATGATGGATTCGGTTTTGCCATAATGTCATCATCAATTAAAATTTGCCTTGATTTTAGGGTTAAGTTTTTGGGTTAAATATCAGGTTAAGTAACTACTTAAATTGCTTTAAAAAATGCCTATTTTAAATTATCTAAATAACGTTCTGCATCTAATGCGGCCATACAACCTGTACCTGCGCTGGTTACTGCTTGGCGATAAATATGGTCTTGCACATCACCTGCGGCAAAAACACCTGGAATGCTAGTGGCCGTCGCGTTACCTTTA
>JAKFVB010000073.1 GCA_021732405.1 Methylotenera sp. | reverse complement strand
TTTGTCATTTTTAGGGTGAAAAATCACAATATCACTGCCTTGACTAAATACTTCTCGCGGCTGTTTTGCTTGTGATTTTTTACTAACAACACGATTATCTAAAATCATATTGCGGGTCAGTTCTTGTCCTGCATTGTTCATGTGTGTAATTTGCACTGAACGCACTTGATTACCGTTTTGATAAACAAATATGCCTTGGTAATTAAGCTCGCGTGCTGCGAATGCAGCTTTTTGCAATACCAACCAAGCATCTTCTGCTGCCAAACTAGTTGCACTAAAACTCGCTAAACCAAGGCTTGTTAATAGTGTTGCAAATGCAATTTTAAACATTACTCTTATTGACCTGTGCCTGAATGACTGACGTTTTGAATATAATAAGCCGCTCCGTTAGGTGCCGCTGCATGATGCGCCTCTAGGTATTCAAGCGGCATACTTTGTGCAATTTCTACTGGCGAAGAATCTTCCGCACCAGTTAATTGCTGTTGTAATAGCATTAAACCTACAAACATCACTGCTGCCACAGATGCCGCGACTGACCAGAATTGGTTCGATTTAAAAAATCTTGTTTTAGCTGAGACTTTTTCGACAGTATGCGGTGCTAACACTGTTGGCTCTTGGCCTAGCGCATGCATCACGCGTGCAGTAAAATCTTGGCTCAATACCATTTCACTGCGCATGGCATCTCCAATCAAATGATAATGCTGCCAGCAATCTTTTAATTCACCGCCAGATTTAACTGACTTAATTAAATGCTCAGCGTTTTCAACATCAAACTCGCCATCGATTAATGCAGATAATTGGTCTTTCATTTTACACCTCTAAATCTATAGCATTTAACATGCTATTTATGAATATTCGATTCAAAAAACTCATTAAGTATGCTTACCAACGCTTGCCATCAGGCGTATCTAAAAGTGGGCGCAATTTTAAGGCAATAGTTTCACGCGCTCTAAAGATACGTGAACGTACTGTGCCGATTGGGCATTGCATTAATGTTGCAATTTCTTCGTAACTTAAACCTTCTAATTCGCGCAAAGTAATCGCTGTGCGCAATTCTTCTGGCAAGCTGGCCACGGTATCATTGACAGTCTGCGCGATTTCTTTGGTCATCAGCGCTGTTTCTGGCGTTTCCATGGTGCGCATTTCGTTGCCGTCTTCAAAGTTTTCAACATCTTCAATTTCGACATCTTGCATCACTTGCGGCCTGCGACCCATTGATACCAAGTAATTTTTAGCCGTATTAATACCGATGCGATACAGCCAGGTATAAAACGCACTGTCGCCTCTAAAATTGTGCAGTGCGCGATACGCTTTAATAAAAGACTCTTGCACAACGTCTTCAACCTCTGCTTGATCACGAATCATGCGCGACAACAAACGACCTAGCTTGCGATGGTATTTTTCCACTAACATACCAAATGCTTTTTGATCGCCTTTTTGTGCGCGTTCTACCAACACTTGATCTAATTCACGAGTACCTACAACTGCTGTGTTGATTGGCTTATCAGCCATTAAATGACCACTCCCATTTTGGTTCGTTTTATAACCCACATTATACGCCTGCGGGGATGATTCTACGAAACTTGAACGGGATAGCGCTTCAATTTTGCTCGTTTGTAACATTTGCATCCTCCAGAATATCGCGGTAATTTTTACCACTACAATGCACATTTTTATATTGCTAGCTTATGGTTAAAGACACAGATAAACTCTTATTAGTTCATTCATTTTCTATTAGTTTATGTCACAACAATTTGATGTGCTTATTATTGGCAGCGGCTTAGCTGGCTTAACCATGGCTTTACAAGTGGCAGATACAAAACGCGTATGTTTAGTGAGCAAACGTGAAATATCCGATAGTGCCAGCAGCTGGGCGCAGGGCGGTATTGCTGCCGTGCTCAATAGTGATGATACGGTTGAAGAACACATTCAGGATACCTTAATTGCTGGCGCTGGATTATGTGATGTAGAGGTGACACGTATGGTCGCCACGCAAGGTTTTGAGGCAATTGAATGGCTGATTAATCAAGGCGTTGAATTCACCCGTGAAGCCGATAACAGCAACTTTCACCTTACACGCGAAGGCGGCCACAGCCACAGACGCGTCGTACATGTGGCTGACGCGACTGGACAAGCCGTACAAAAGACATTAGCGCAAAAAGTACGCGAGCACTCCAATATCACCATTTTAGAAAATCATATTGCCGTTGATTTAGTGACTGCAAAAAAACTAGACAAAAATACCATTAGCGACCAATGTTTGGGTGCTTATATCTTAGATAACAATTCTGGGCATGTGATAACGATTGCTGCCGCGCAAACTGTTTTGGCAACTGGCGGCGCAGGTAAAGTGTATTTATACACCACCAACCCAGATGTCAGCACAGGGGATGGCATTGCCATGGCATGGCGCGCAGGCTGCCGCGTTGCCAATATGGAATTTATTCAGTTTCACCCTACCTGTTTATATCATCCACATGCCAAATCCTTTTTAATCAGCGAAGTAGTCCGTGGTGAAGGCGGTTTATTGAAACTGCCAGATGGAACGCGCTTTATGCCAGAACATGATCATCGTGAAGAGTTGGCGCCACGTGATGTGGTGGCGCGTGCGATTGACTTTGAAATGAAAAAGCGTGGTATAGATTGCGTGTATTTAGATATTACGCATAAACCTGCAGTATTTATACAAGAGCACTTTCCTAATATTTATGCGCGCTGCTTGGAATTGGGCATTGATATTACCAAGCAAGCAATTCCTGTTGTGCCAGCGGCGCATTACAGTTGCGGCGGCGTGATGACAGACGCTACAGGCGCCACTGATATTGCCTGTTTATATGCAATTGGCGAAACCGCTTGCACAGGCTTGCATGGCGCGAATCGTTTGGCCAGCAACTCGCTATTAGAATGTTTGGTATTTGGCCAAGCCGCGGCAAATGCCATATTAAGTGCACCGAACGAAGATTTTCGCGCATTGCCACATTGGGATGAAAGCCGTGTTACCGATGCGGATGAAGAAGTATTAATTACGCACACTTGGAATGAGCTGCGGCGCTTTATGTGGAATTACGTGGGCATTGTGCGCACAAATAAACGTTTAAGCCGTGCGTTGCACCGTATTCATATGTTGCGCGATGAGGTGCATGAGTTTTACAGCAATTTCAGGGTCAGCAATAACTTGATTGAATTAAGAAACTTACTGCAAGTGGCTGAATTAATTGTAAAAAGCGCGATTGAGCGACATGAAAGCCGTGGCCTGCATTACAGTAAAGATTATCCAGAACTACTGGATGAAGCGATTCCTACTGTGCTGGAACCTTCTAAGCATTACAGCTTATTAGATAGCAGGCACGGACATTAAAACTAGCGACTTGCTATTGAAAATCTGCATTATTTTTTGCTTGTTTTTAGGCGTTAACTTTAACGCGCTAGCCGCTGACTTAAGCCCTAAAATCACCTATTTTTATGATGGCGATACCGTTAAAATAAAAGATGCTGTTGCTGAATACAAAGTACGCATAACCGATATTGACGCGCCAGAGCGTAATCAATCATATGGCAAAACGGCGCGGCGCGCGCTGACTAAATTATGTAAAAATGCCGTCATACAGGTATCGCTCTCTGGCATTGATAAATACCAACGACATTTAGGCAGGTTAAGCTGTAATAATCAAGATGTCAGCGTGTTTATGATTAACAACGGGCATGCATGGTTTAACCGTCGTTATTCAATGGATTACACGCTAGACCTTGCTGAGCAGACCGCTAAAACCAATAAAATTGGGCTATGGAAGCGCAAAAATCCAACACCGCCTTGGCAATGGCGACAGCGTCACCCTCATGGTTAACTACATTTAGTCAAACAATTGCCACATTTTTAGATTAAAATATTCACATTTAAATTTTCAGGAAATCACTATGCAAGTCGCTATGAACACCGTTGTCACCATGACTTATGAACTTAAAAACACCGATGGCGAAGTGCTGGAATCAAGCGCAGAGCCAGTTGCATACTTGCATGGCGGCTATGACAACATATTCCCAAAAGTAGAAGAAGCGATGCATGGCAAAAACGTGGGTGACGTTATTGAGGTTAACTTAGAGCCAGTTGATGGCTTTGGTGAATATGATGAAGAACTGGTACAAATTGAGCCTGCAAGCGCTTTTCCAGCCAATGAATTAAAAGTGGGCATGCAATTTGAGGGTGAAGATGAAACAGGTGAAGTGATTTTATACACAGTAACAGAAATTGCAGATGGCAAAGTAGTAGTAGACGGAAACCACCCATGGGCTGGCGAGCGTTTATTATTCAAAGCTACAATTACCGAAGTGCGCAGTGCCAGCAAAGAAGAAGTTTCGCATAGCCACGTGCATGGCGCGGGTGGTCACCACCACTAACTTAAACTTCACAAAGCCAAGCTTTATAAAGTTAGCGCCCCACTTACAAAACACCTATCAATACACAAAGCTATCGATAGGTGTTTTGCTAATTCCCCCATTTATTTAGTGACTCAAACTGATTAGCCCTTAAAGACCATAGTATTAAGCAGGGTTTAGTGCTTAAATATGAATTCACTTCAAGGTCTTGCCATGTTTATGCGCTTCTGCATCAGCTTATTTGTATTTTTTTGCATAGCTAGTACTTTAGCGGATGCTACTGCTGTGAATAAAGAAGCGCCTACAGCAGTGGTCAGCAACCTTGTTCCAGAGTTATCAACAAGTACTATTATTCCATCGAATCAAAACAATTCGCTTTTTTCTCCCACACCTAATAACGAACTGTGGGTAAAAAATACACTGGGTGACGATTTTCATCGCTTCTACACGAAAAAATTTAAAAATAAAAAACGTAATGACAGCGCACTTAAAATGGATTTTAATTTGAGCTCTGTATCAAAATCTGTCATTAAAACTGATGAATCACATAATACTTATGCTGAAATCAACAATACACATATTGCAATATTGGATGTACCCGACATCCAATTTTCTGATGACATTTATCAATGGAGCGCTGCAAATATTAGCATTGTAGAACTGGGTAGCGACTATCAACAATTTGTTGACGACGAGATTTTAGCGGGCAAAACTTACAAAGAATTTTGGGACGGCGAAGAAACGACCGACTTCGAAGATTTTGTCGATGACCATTTTGGATTTCATGATTCTGCCTTGCTGAGGGTATTGTTTGTGCTTGCTTGCAGCTTGTTTGCAATAATTGGATATAAACTACTGCCGCAGCTTATTGAATATATCAATCCAGATTAAATTAAGACTAAATAATCGTCAAATAAGGCAAGCAGTTCAAACCAAACTTTTCATTTTATATATTAATTCTAATGCCATTTTGGGCGTTAAGTCATCTGGCTGAATCGCTTCCAAAGCTTCAATTAACGGGTGCGACGGCAAAGGTTCAGATTCGATATCATCAATAAACATATCAGGTTGCTGTGCATTTTGTGCAATCTGATTATTCTCTAATTGTGTTAATTTACGTTTCGCAATCGCTACAACCGCTTTAGGAATTCCTGCCAATTGCGCCACTTGTATGCCATAGCTCATATGGGCAGCGCCCTCCTCTACTTTGTGCATAAATACGATAGTCTTATTTTCACCTTGACCATGCTCCACCGCATCCAAATGTACATTTGCGGCTTGTTTCGCTTCTTCTACAATTCGCGTTAACTCAAAGTAATGCGTGGCAAATAAGGTATAGCTTTTATTTTTTTCTAGCAGCTGTTTAGCCACTGCCCACGCTAAACTTAATCCATCGAACGTAGAAGTGCCGCGCCCAATTTCATCTAACAACACCAAACTTTTATCGCTGGCATTATGCAAAATGTTCGCGGTTTCCGTCATTTCCACCATAAAGGTAGAACGACCACCTGCCAAATCATCAGAAGCGCCTATTCGCGTGAAGATACGATCAATTTCACCGATTTTAGTGACATTTGCTGGCACGAAGCAGCCGCAGTGCGCTAACAATACAATTAAGGCTGTTTGTCGCATAAAGGTGGATTTACCGCCCATATTGGGCCCAGTAATCAACAATAATTGGCGATAAGGATTGAGCAACACATCATTGGCGATAAAAGGCTGACCATTGCTTGCCACAGAAATACTTTCTACAACAGGATGACGCCCAGCGATGATTTCAATGCCTGGTGCTTGTGTAAACTGCGGTTGAACGTAATTTAAACTTTCTGCGCGCTCTGCAAAACAGCACAAAACATCCAAGCTAGCTACCGCGCCACTGTTGGTTTGCAAAGCTGCTACAAACGGAATTAATTGATTTAATACTTGTTCATACAGCATTTTTTCACGTGCTAAAGCGCGGTCGTTGGCACTGAGCACTTTATCTTCAAAGGTTTTTAGCTCTGGCGTAATAAAGCGCTCAGCATTTTTTAGCGTTTGGCGACGACGATATTCTGGCGGTGCATTTTCGGCTTGGGCGCGACTGATTTCAATATAAAAACCATGCACGCTGTTGTATTCGACTTTTAGGTTTTGTAAGCCAGTGCGCGCTCTTTCTGCCGCTTCAAATTGCAATAAAAAATCGCCATGATTGGTTTGCAAACTGCGCAACTCGTCTAATTCTGCGTCGAACCCATTAGCAATCACACCACCTTCACGCAATAATGATGAAGGCTCTGGCTGAATGGCTTTGCATAATAAATCAATAACAGCCAAAGGCGCTTGCAAATTGGCCGCAAGCGTTTCCAACAAAATGGCTTTGCTAGAAAATAATAAATTTTGCAATAAGGGTAATTGTGCCAAACTGGTAGCTAAGCCAGATAAATCGCGCGGTCTAGCTGTCTTTAAAGCAATGCGCGTTGTAATACGCTCAATATCGCCAATCGCCTTTAAGTTAGCCCGTAATTCTTGATACTTTTGAGTGGTTAACAACTCGGCGACGGCATCATGGCGTTTAATAATCAAGTTTTTATCACGCAAGGGATGATGCAGCCAATGGCGCAATAGGCGCGCGCCCATGGCGGTTTGCGTGCTATTAAGCAGTGAATATAAAGTTGGCGATGCGTCACCGCGCAAAGTCATATCGATTTCTAAATTACGGCGCGTTGCCGCATCTAGCTGAATTGTTTCAGAAGTCGATGCAACGCTAATGGTATGAATATGCGGCAAGGCAGCGCGTTGCGTATGCTTCACATAATCTAACAAAGCGCCCGCCGCGCAGATTGCTGGTTTTAAATCCGCACAACCAAACCCGTTCAAATCGCGTGTATTTAATTGCTTGGTTAAGCTACTAATTGCGCTATCGAAATCAAATTGCCAGCTGCTTAAGCGTTTTTTAGGGGCTTTTTGCTGGTTAACTATTGCTATTTGCGTTTCGTATTGCGAATTGTCTTCACACACGATTTCGGCTGGATTGATACGCGCCAGCTCTTGCGATAACTGGCCGATGGCGATTTCACTTAAAACAAATGCGCCAGAAGCCAAATTTAATTGCGCCAAGCCAATTAAGCCATCGCCAAAGCAAATACTGAGCAATAAATTGTCGCGTGTTTCATCCAGCAAGGCGGTATCGGTTAGTGTCCCTGGCGTTAAAATACGCGTCACCGCACGCTCAACCGGGCCTTTACTGGTTGCAGGGTCGCCGATTTGCTCACAAATCGCCACCGCTTCGCCCATTTTGGCCAGCTTGGCTAAATATTGCTCTGCCGCATGATAAGGTACACCCGCCATCTTAATCGGCTCGCCATTACTGGTGCCGCGCCGCGTTAATGTAATGCCAAGCAAACGCGCCGCTTTCTCGGCATCTTCAAAAAATAATTCGTAGAAATCACCCATGCGATAAAACAGCAACATATCGGGGTGCTGCACTTTTAAGCCTAAATACTGGCGCATCATTGGCGTATGGCTGTTTGCAGCCTTATCTTTAGTTGATTCTATCAATGTGCAGTTCTCTATTTGTGGCTAGTGATTTGTGGTAGTGCGGCTTTAGTAATAATGGACCATTTTAACAGCGGTATTTCAGTTTTTAACACCTACACTTTTTAACATCCGTATTTATTTAAAATCGCCAATCAATTAACTTAACTAGTTGTTCAAATTTTCATCATTTCCTGTAAGCATTTCGACATTCTTCGGAATAATCAATAAAAATAATAATTAATTAGTTAATAAAAACAAATAGTTAGAAAATTAATTGATGTGGCATACATTATGCAATTCTACATTTACCAACTTCATTAATTAAAAGGATGAATTTAAAATGAACAATCAAAACGTATATGCTGTTTATGCTGAGTTTTTGGTGCAATGTAGAAAAGTAATGGGCCCGTTTGATATTGAAAAACTAGCCAGCGATGAAGCTTACAAGGCTGATTTTTTCAATCGCGTCATGCTAAGCGAAGATGACCAATTATTTAAAATGGCTGATTTGGTTAATCGCGCATTAAGCGAAGAATCAACCAGCGTTCATTAGAAGTGCGCGTAAATTAGTCTGCCTAATTTTTAGGCGGCATTATAAATTCTGCTGGATGCTGATTCAGCCTGCTTGCCAGCTGACGTAGCAACGCTCGCCATTGCTTAAAACGTATTTTGCGCGATTTCATTGCTACATAGAGCGCTAGCCCAAAGCTAACGGTGAGATTCATGAATGCAATGAGCATTAACCCCAAAGCAGCGTAGGTGACAGTTTGCCATGTCAGCATAAAATCTAAACCGAATGTGGCAAAGCCCACAAAAGCAGATGAGAAAGCGATATGCCGAATATCAAACGGCAGGCCAAATAAAACTCCAACTGCACTCATACCGCCTAATAAACAACCAAAATAAAAATTACCAGCCAGAGAGCCTAAATTATTTTCAATGTAATTTGCTACGCGATCTAAGCGCGATACACCCAACAGTTTTTGCAACCATTTAACGGCGCGTAAGCGTTGCGGAATTTTATTATAAATCGCCAAATTATCGTGATAACCAGCAATTAAGCCTGATAAAAACAAACAAACCCCAGCAATACCTGCATAAAATACCGCGCCACTTTTTAATGGGTGAATATCATTAAGTAAGTGATGTGCTTTTTCTGGCGTAATAAAGTGCTGGTCAAACACGGCAAAAAAAATCCAAGCAATCAACATTGCAGTAGGAATTGCAAAGGTAACATTTCCAAAAATGGCCACTATTTGGCTGCGCACCGTATTGGCAATCATGGCAATTAACTGATTCATTTCTTTGGATTTACTATCCGCAGCATCAATACTGGCGGCAATCGCCGCAGCTGTCATGGCGGGCTGTTTGGTTGCTACGGTGAAATGTAAAATATGAATTAGCATAAAGCCAAAACCATAATTCAGGCTAAACAAAATGGCTTCGGTTAAGGGCGCCAAGTGCAACTTAGCGACTAAGATTTTAATCATGCTCATGGCTGCAATCACCATGCCCGCGCCCATTGCAGAGCGCATTAAGGCAAAATATTCATGGCGATTATTGGTAATATAATGCTCACCTGTGCGGCTGGCATTTTCTGTGACACGCAGCGCCATCACTTCTAAGTTTTCTTGCCAATGCTCGCCTACATCATTTTTGTGGCATTCGCTATACACCAACTCTTTAAACAAATGCACTTTTTCTAAATTGGCATTTGCTTCAAATGTTGCCGATGATTGTTTGGTTAAAATATGCAGCAATGTTTCTAAACGCGCGATTTGCTGCGACATACGCTGCAACAAATTAGTCAGGCGAATACTGGTACCAGTTTGCACGCTATTACGACGGATTTTGCTAACAATCACGCGGCATTGATCCAGCATCACCAGAATATGGTCAATTTCACCTGTATTTTGACCAAAAAGCGCGGCTAACTCTTCTTGCTGCGCAATAAAAGGAGATGTATGTTTTTCCAGCTCTGGGTAATTGCGCAACAGCTCTGGCTCTAGTCCCAAAGCCGCTATTCGATAAGACAATGCTTGCGAAGCGGCAATCATATGCTGCCTGCAAGACTGAGTTAGTGTAGACGGCGCTTCATCAAATCGTAGCGCATCAATCAACTCAAGCCAGACTGCATCAGGCACCGCCAAAACCCAGCGGGCATCGGTGGTTTTGGTAAAAAATAAGGCAAATAAATCGATTAAGTAAGCAGTATCTACCGCTTCTGGCAAAAACTTATGTGATATGCGTCTGCGTAATTCGGTAAAAAATCCTGTAAATACCGAGTGGCGCGCAATCAAATACAAAGAGATTGGTTTGCGCTCACTTAGCAATTGCAATATGGCATCGCGCAATAGCTGCGCTTTTGCTGAATCTTGATGCAACAAATAGCATAAAGCCTGAATGGCTTTGATAGCCGCCTCTACCTCGTGCGGCTTTTCTGGTCGGATTTTTGCAATTAAATCAGCGATTAATTGTATATCGCGCTGCGGATTCTGTGAGTCCGCCGCATATTGTTCAAACACGCTGGCTAGCATTCAGTGCCTTAAGCGAATTGCGTTTTTTGTGCGTTGGTTAAATGCGGGCTTAACACCTGCAACATTTGTGAGAATACTTTTGGATTTGCCGCCACAATATTACCAGTAGCAAGCCAGCTTTCGTTACCTTCAAAATCGCCCACAATACCGCCCGCTTCTTGTACTAACAAGCCGCCTGCAGCAATATCCCATGCGGATAGGTTCAGTTCAAAGAAACCATCGGTATAACCAGCGGCCACATATGCCAGATCCAGTGCAGCTGAACCTGGGCGGCGAATACCGCTAGTGCTTTTAATCATGTCTTTGAGCATGCCTAGATAAGTATCTAAATGCGTGAAATCTTTAAATGGAAAGCCTGTAGCAATCAGTGAAGCCTGCAATTTGCTACGATTGGCAACACGGATACGCTTGTCATTCAAAAACGCACCGCGCCCTTTGGTGGCGGTAAACAAATCGTTTTTAATTGGGTCGTAAATCACCGCTTGTGTCAGTACACCTTTTTGCTGCAAAGCGATTGAAACGCAGTACACAGGGAAATTATGCAAGAAATTAGTGGTGCCATCCAGCGGATCGATAATCCAGATATTTTCAGACTCCTGATTGGTATTGCCGCTTTCTTCACCCAAAAAACCGTGGTCTGGGTAGGCGTATCTTAAGGTATCGATAATCGCTTGTTCTGCTGAGCGATCAACTTCGCTCACAAAATCGTTGAAGTCTTTGCTTTGAACGGTGAGCGCGCCAACATCATTAGAAGCTTTGTTAATAATACGACCTGCTTCGCGCGCGGCTTTTACTGCATTGATTAGCATGGGATGCATAACGAATAATCTTTAAAGAGCTGTTAAAATGCCATTTTAGCATTAATAGGCGCATCCCCAAATTGTCACAGTCAATTATTCCAAACAGCATTTTCGATAATATTCGTGTTGTGCTTTGCCAAACCAGCCATCCTGGTAATATTGGCTCTGCCGCGCGCGCCATGAAAACCATGGGCTTAAAGCATTTATATTTGGTAAAGCCCGATAAATTCCCCGATGCGCACGCAACCGCACTTTCCACTGGCGCGGCTGATTTGCTGGAACGCGCGATTGTGACGGAAACCTTAAGCGAAGCATTAACGGGTTGCGCGTTTGCAATTGGGCTAAGTGCCAGAAAACGCTATTTATCACATGAAACAGTGGGTGCACGCACCGCCGCGATTGAGGCAAGCAAAATCGCTATCCATCAGCCAATTGCCTTTGTGTTTGGTACAGAGATGAGCGGCTTAAGTAATGCCGAGCTGGATTGCTGCCAAATGCTGGCGATGATTCCTGCAAACCCAGAATACTCATCTTTAAATCTAGCTGCCGCTGTGCAAGTAATGTGCTATGAATTGCGCATGGCTATATTAGACGGCGTAATTGACACGCCAGAAGTCACAGAGCTCGCCACCAACGATGCGTTAGAAGGTTTTTACACCCACTTGGAACAAACACTTTTATACATCGGCTATTTAAATCCCGCCGCTCCTAAAAAGTTAAGTGAGCGTTTGCGCAGAATTTACGCGCGCGCAAGGTTAGAAAAAGAAGAAGTGAATTTATTAAGAGGTGTTTTAACGCTGACGCAAGAACCACGAAAGCACAGTAAATATTAAGTGAGCTTATTAATTAAAAGTCGCCCATCCCAGATTAATGACAAATTATTTTAAAGATAAAGGCATGTTATTGAGAAGCCCGTATAACTTATCGCAATGAAGATTATTGCCCTTGCTATTGTGTATACATATCCAGATATACGATTTGATAGCGACATCTCTGAGTTTATTTTGATAGGGAAATAGATATCCCATTGAACTAAACCTTGAAATGTATTTATGTCTCCGTTAATTTCTTTAGTTTTACGCTCTTCTTCTGTATAAAACTTTGTCATTGCAATGACTTGTATGAAACCAATTCCAAATATAAGAAAAATTATAT
>JAKFVB010000068.1 GCA_021732405.1 Methylotenera sp. | reverse complement strand
TGTATTTCCAGGTAGGGTAGCGGTTCATAAATGCGGCTCAAAAATACTAAAATTCAGATTAAATTTAGTAGTCAATTATTGGTTTATAAAAATGTATTGTAGCTATTAAGAGTTTAAATCGCTTTAATAGTGCCAGGCGGCAACAAAGTTTGTACTGCATGTTTTTGCACACTAACCGTTGTATTGGCAGCAATTTCAATGCTGATAAAGTTGTCGCTCACTTTAGTGATTTTGCCAATTACACCGCCCGTTGTTGCTACTTCATCACCTGCTTTAAGCGCGTCAATCATGGCTTTTTGCTGTTTTGCCTGCTTCATTTGTGGGCGAATCAACATAAAGTAAAACAAAGCAAAAATAATCAAAATCGGTAAAAAGCTCAATAAATCGCCGCCTTGATTTGCTGGGGCTGCGTGCGCGTTACTGATAAACAGATTGTTTAAATTGGCTAATAGGTCGTTTAACATGCGGAATAACTTTCAAATAATTTTTTAACTGTGCGATTTTAGCACAGACTGTTCAGCTTGAGAGGCGTGCACGTTTAGCTGCAAATTCAGATTTAAATTGATCAAAACTGCCATTCTCAATCGCGACGCGCATGCCTTGCATTAATACTTGGTAATAATGCAGATTGTGTATTGTATTGAGGCGCGCACCCAAAATTTCACCCACTTTATGCAAGTGATGCAAATAAGCGCGGGTAAAGTTGCGGCAGGTATAACAGCTGCAATCGGCATCCAGCGGTCGTGTGTCTTGTTTATAAAAGGCATTCTTGATTTTAATATCGCCATATTGGGTAAACAGCCAGCCATTGCGCGCGTTACGCGTTGGCATAACGCAATCAAACATATCCACGCCATTTGACACGGCAGCGACCAGATCCTCTGGTGTACCCACGCCCATTAAATAGCGCGGTTTGTTTTGTGGCATTTTAGGTGCGGTGTGCGCTAGGATGCGTAACATATCTTCTTTGGGCTCGCCTACAGAAAGGCCGCCAATCGCAAAGCCATCAAAATCGATATCGACCAAACCATTGAGAGAAACATCGCGCAGGTCTTCAAACATGCCGCCTTGAATAATGCCGAAAAGCGCGTTCGTATTACCTTGATGTGCAACTTTGCTACGCTTGGCCCAACGCAAACTCAGTTGCATGGAATCATTGGCTTCTTTGTGCGTAGCGGGGTAGGGTGTGCATTCGTCAAAAATCATCACAATATCGCTGTTCAATACTTTCTGAATGCGCATGGATTCTTCTGGCGTTAAAAAGCAGGTGTCACCATTGATGGGCGATTTAAATTTGACACCTTCTTCTGAAATCTTGCGCATCGCGCCCAGGCTCCATACCTGAAAGCCGCCAGAATCGGTGAGAATAGGCTTATCCCAACCCATGAATTTATGTAAACCGCCATGCGCGGCAACCACTTCCAAGCCAGGGCGTAGCCATAGGTGAAAAGTATTGCCTAGCACGATATGCGCATCGATCTCTGCAAGCTCTAATGGTGACATGGCTTTAACCGTGCCATACGTGCCAACAGGCATAAAAGCCGGTGTTTGCACATCGCCGTGTGCCAAGTGGACTGTGCCGCGTCTGGCTAGACCATCAGTTATGTGAAGTGTGAATTGCATGTTTGAACCTAAATTGAAGCATTTATTTTAAGCCGCGATACTAACATATAGCCGTGCATACATTAAATGCGCGGCTATAAACATCATGACTGATGTGACATTAAAAACTTAACCCTATTTTAGGGTTAAGTTTTTAATTAGCATAAGCAAATTAAGTATGCTTTGTTATACTTAACCATTATTTATGAGTAGGCGAACAATTATGGCTGTTGTTAAACCACGCACACCACGTAAAGAAGTCGATAAATTAACCACGCGTGGCATTTATTTGCTGCCCAATTTATTCACTTCTGCTGCGCTATTTGCTGGCTTTTATGCAATCGTGCAAGCCATGAATAGTAATTTTGAGCAATCTGCCATTGCCATTTTTATTGCTATGGTGATGGATGGCTTAGATGGTCGAGTAGCGCGTATGACCAATACGCAAAGCGCTTTTGGGGCAGAATACGACAGCTTGTCTGATATGGTGTCATTTGGCGTTGCGCCCGCCTTAATTATGTATGTTTGGGCGCTGAAGCCAATGGGCAAACTAGGCTGGATTGCAGCTTTTATCTATTGTGCATGCGCCGCTTTAAGATTGGCGCGTTTTAATACCAAATTAGAGGATGTACATCAAGATAAGCGTTACTTTCAAGGCTTGCCCAGCCCTGCATCAGCCGCGTTGTTGGCAGGCTTTGTATGGGTTTCTTATGAATATAATATCGATGGTCGTGAAATATTTTTTGGCGCCATTCAAATCAAATGGCTGGCTTGGGGTTTAACAGTATTTGCGGCGGGCAGCATGGTTAGTGACCTTAAATTTTACTCAGGAAAAGATATTAACTTAAAAGAAAGTGTACCTTTTGTGGCCATTTTAGCGATTGTAATGGCGTTTGTATTGGTTTCGTATAGTCCGCCAGAAGTGTTGTTTACAGTGGTGTTGGTGTATGCGCTATCTGGTTATTATATCTGGGCGAAATCCAAATTAAATAGAAAAGTATCAGTTTAATCATAGCTAACGTCTTGAAAACTAATCAGTTAATCCCTATAATATTTATATGTTGAATTCATTCACATTTCAAGCAATATCTTTTTCTGCAGGCTTACTATTAAGCCTTGCTTTATTGCGCGCCGCACTTGCGCTACGCTCAGCTACGCTGCTGCGCGCCAGCGCACACTAAACTCACACCCAAAAAATTAAGTCTTTACGCTCGCTGTATTTCTAGCTGGATAGTTAGAAGGCCAGCAGGTAAAATCATTGCAATTGCATTTTGTGGCAATTAAAAACGTCTGCCGCAAACGTTAGGAATATAAAACCATGAACAATCAACAAAACCAAATTATCATTTTTGATACCACTTTGCGCGATGGCGAACAAAGCCCTGGCGCATCAATGACCAAAGAAGAAAAAATCCGTATCGCGCGCCAGCTTGAAAAATTGGGTGTGAACGTGATTGAAGCAGGCTTTGCCGCAGCTAGCCCAGGCGACTTTGATGCGATTTCAGAAATCGCCAAAATCATTAAAAATTCCACCGTATGCTCGCTTGCGCGTGCCAGTGAGAACGATGTGCGCCGTGCGGGTGAAGCTATCAAGCATGCTACCAGTGGCCGTATTCATACCTTTATCGCCACCAGCAAAATCCATATGGAAAACAAATTGCGCATGACCGAAGACCAAGTGGTTGAGCGTGCGGTGCAAGCGGTGAAATGGGCCTTGGAATATACGCCTGATGTTGAATTCTCAGCCGAAGATGCGGTGCGTTCTGAGATTGACTTTTTAGTACGCGTATTTGATGCGGTGATTGAAGCGGGCGCCAAAACCATTAATGTGCCCGATACGGTCGGCTATTCTATTCCAGCGCCATGGGGCGAAACGATGGCGACCTTGATTAAGCGTGTTAAAAATTCGGATAAAGTCATTTGGAGCACGCATTGCCACAACGACTTAGGTATGGCGGTGGCCAATTCATTGGCAGCCGTGATGGGTGGTGCACGCCAAGTGGAATGTACCATCAACGGTTTAGGTGAGCGCGCAGGCAATGCTAGCTTAGAAGAAGTGGTGATGGCTTTGCGTACGCGTAAAGATATTTTCAAACTTGAAACCAGTATTGACGCCACGCAAATTGTACCGACCTCTAAATTGGTTTCCACCATTACAGGTTACCCAGTGCAACCGAATAAAGCGATTGTGGGCGCTAATGCGTTTGCGCATGAAAGTGGCATTCACCAAGATGGCGTATTAAAACACCGCGAAACCTATGAAATTATGCGTGCCGAAGATGTGGGTTGGAATGCCAATAAATTAACTTTGGGCAAATTGTCTGGCCGCAATGCATTTAGAACGCGCTTAAAAGAGTTAGGCATTGAGTTGGAATCGGAAGATGCAGTTAACGCAGCTTTTGCGCGATTTAAAACTTTGGCAGATAAAAAATCAGAGATTTTTGATGAAGATTTGCATGCTTTGGTGAGCGATGAATTCGTGCATGAAGCCTCTGAGAATTACAAATTAGTGTACTTGCATGTGGCCAGCCAAACAGGCGAGGTGCCGCATGCCATCATTACTTTATCTGATAACAGCGTAGAAAAAAGTGCTGAGGCAGATGGCGGCGGCCCAGTGGATGCGACATTCAAAGCGATTGAAAGCATGGTCAATAGTGGTGCTGAATTGCAATTATATTCAGTCAACAATATCACCAGCGGCACCGATGCGCAGGGTGAAGTAACGGTGCGTTTGGCAAAAGGTGGACGCATTGTAAACGGTCAGGGTTCCGACACCGATATTGTGGTGGCTTCAGCTAAAGCGTATTTAAATGGCTTGAATAAATTGTATTCAAAAGATGAGAAGATGAATCCACAACTTTAAAAAAATAGGATTACGCGCATGTTAGCGAGAATATTTTCAGGTTTTTTAGGTCTGTTATTTACAGTGATTACTTTAATCACTGTATTTGATGGTTCTTTTAAATTGGTAGAAGGTAAATATGGCTGGACGATACCTTTCTTAGGGATTGCGTTTATGGTTTATGCAATAGGTGGGCAAACATTACTAAGAAAATATTTTCCAATGTGGGCTGAGAGTGAAGAAAAGCTAGTAACTAAAAAAAATGAAAATGAAGTTCAAAATTGAATTCTTTTTTGTATAAAAGACAAACTATTTTCATTATCGTAGCCCTGTTTTGCACCTATTTTATTTGGGGTTCAACATATCTCGCGATTAAATTCGGCATCGAAAGCTTCCCACCATTTTTAATGGGCGGCCTACGCTTTACAGTGGCTGGTATTTTATTGTATGTGGCCATGCGTTTTCTTGGCGCGCCAAATCCGACAAAGCAAGAGTGGTTGGGTGCAACAGCAGTGGGTATTTTGCTGCCTGCGTTGGGTAATGGCACTGTTTGCTATGTGCAGCAAACTGTTTCATCCAGTGTGGCGGCGCTAGCGATTGCCACTGCGCCAATTTGGATGGCGATTTTTTCATCCTTTTGGGGCCATAAAATCACAAAACAAGAGTGGCTAGGTATTGCGGTAGGTTTTGTGGGCATTGCTATGCTGAACTTTGGTGGTAGCTTGCATGGCCAGCTTTTAAGTGCATTGTTACTGATTTTTGCAGCGGCTACTTGGTCATTCGGTTCGGTTTGGGGTAAATATTTAAACATGCCAGCAGGGTTAATGGCGCCAGCCTGCCAAATGTTAATGGGCGGCATTGCCTTGCTGATTTTTAGCGCGTTGCAAGGTGAGCAATATCCTAGCGCGATTAGCCTAAAATCGTGGGGTGCGATGTTATTTTTAATTGTGTTAGGCTCACTTGTTGCCTACAGCGCTTATCAATATTTGCTTAAAACGGTGCGGCCGCTGGTGGCTAGCAGCAATACATTTGTGAACCCAATTGTGGCGTTTGCGGTAGGTATTTGGTTGGCTAATGAAAAAGTAACGCACAATGAATATATTGCGCTTGCAGTAATTTTAGTGGGCGTGTTTTTAGTGCTTTCTGCTGAGAATAAAAATTCGGTCTAAAAAAGGTGTTAAGTCACTTTGTTTGAATGGCTTTATTTAATTGAATGTGTAATGGAGTAAATGTTGAACTTAGCTTTATTTGATCTTGATAACACCTTGCTGGCGGGTGATTCTGACTACAACTGGAGTTTGTTTTTAATTGAAGAAGGTTTGCTGGATGCTAAAACACATCACGACCGCAATGAACAATTTTACCTGGATTACAAAAATGGCAATTTGGATATTTTTGCCTTTTTGCGATTTCAACTGCAACCATTAAGCCAACATCCTAAAAAATTCCTAGATGAATTACACGTTAAGTATATGCAAAAAGTGATTAAGCCGATGATGACGGACAAAGCGCAGGCATTGGTTAATCAGCACAAAGCGGCTGGTGATTTGTGTGTAGTGATTACTGCTACCAATAGTTTCGTTACTAAACCTATTGCAACCGCTTATGGTATTGAGCAATTAATTGGTACCGACCCCGAAATGGTCAACGGCCAATATACGGGCGGTGTGAGCGGTGTGCCGAGTTTTCAAGAGGGCAAAGTGACGCGTATTAATCAATGGTTAGCGGAACGCGGCAAAACCTTAAGTGATTATGAGAAAAGCTATTTTTACTCAGATTCGCATAATGATTTGCCACTTATGAAGCTGGTGACAAATCCAGTGGCGGTAGATGCAGACGCAACCTTAACGGCCTATGCTATTGAAAAAAACTGGCCGATGATTAGCTTGCGCTAGCGATTTAACAGTACTTGTAAAATAAATTTACTGCCTAAATAAGCCAAGAGTAAGAGTACAAAGCCTATTAATGTCCAGCGGATGGCTTTAATGCCGCGCCAGCCATAGCGGTAGCGACCGTACAATAACCAGCCGTAAATCACCCAAGACGCAATAGAAAAAATGGTTTTGTGATTAAATTGCAGTGGTTTTCCAAAAATATCTTCGCTGAATAACATTCCACTTAATAATGTTAATGTCAGTAAAATAAATCCAAGCGTAATTACTCTAAAAAGCAGGCTTTCCATCACCATTAATGGAGGAAAGCTGGGCAATTTAATTAGTGTTGGTTTGTTGTGCAGGCTACGCTCGGCAATTGCCATTAATAGCGCATGCAAAGCGGCAAAGGTAAATAGACTGTACGCCAAAATAGCAATGGCAATATGTGCAATAAATAAATTTGAAGCAGTTTCTGTTTGAGGGATGTAGTGATTTTTAATGGCAAAAGCAGGCAACAGCACAAATAAAGCCGCGGGCGGCAACACAAATGCCTGTAAGCTATAAAGTGGATGCTTTAGGCTGGTTAGCCAGTAGATGAGCGCAGTTAGCCAAAAAATTGCTGATAGCGCATAGTAAAAGCCTAAGTTAACGTCGCCAGAAGTAAAAATATCGCGATAAAGTAGCCAGCCGTGCAGCATTAGTCCTAATGCAATCATGGCAGAATGCAGCTTTAGCGATTCGGCATGATTGCTTAATTTGGCAGTGCGCCAAAAATCGGCGGCTACAGCAGCGTAAATAAAACAGACGACCAAGTACGGAATGAAATGAGCCATAGTGCAATTATGGCAAAACTCGGCTTAAGTGCATAGCAAGAGTTAAAGAATCACCTTGCTTGATGTAAAATTGAGCCAAATTAAATGGATGCAAAAATATGTTAGAAAACTTAACCGGTAGGCTACAAGGCGTTATTAAAAATTTGCGCGGACAAGCGCGCTTAAGCGAAGACAATATCGCTGACGCCATGCGCGAAGTGCGTATGGCATTGCTAGAAGCAGACGTGGCTTTGCCAGTGGTAAAAGAGTTTATCAACAAGGTAAAAGAGCGTGCGCAAGGCAAAGAGGTATTGCAAAGCTTAACGCCTGGCCAAGCAGTCATTGAGGTGGTAAACGATGAATTAACTGCATTGATGGGTAAAGCGAATGTTGGCCTCAATCTAGCCGCTGTGCCACCAGCAATCATTCTGATGGCTGGTTTGCAGGGTTCTGGTAAAACTACGACATCTGCCAAATTGGCCAAGCTATTAAAAGAACAAAAGAAAAAAGTCTTGCTAGCCAGTGCTGATGTGTACAGGCCTGCGGCGATTGCACAACTGCAAACGTTAGCTAAACAGCTAGATATCGACTGTTTTGATAGCAACGCCACTCAAAAGCCGCTGGATATTGCCAATGATGCCTTGGCCTTTGCCAAGCGCGGTTATTACGACGTATTGATTTTTGATACCGCTGGCCGATTGGGTGTCGATGAAGCCATGATGGCTGAAATCAAAGCCTTGCATGTGCAACTTAATCCTGTTGAAACGCTTTTTGTTGTAGATGCGATGCAGGGACAAGACGCAGTGAATACTGCCAAAGCCTTTGGTGAAGCGTTGCCGCTGACAGGTGTGGTACTAACCAAGCTAGATGGCGACGCGCGCGGCGGTGCGGCATTAAGCGTGCGCCATGTGACTGGTCAGCCGATTAAATTTATTGGCGTCAGCGAAAAGGTAGATGGCTTAGAGCCGTTTCATCCAGACCGTATGGCAGGCCGCATATTGGGCATGGGCGATGTGCTGGGCTTGATTGAGCAAGCACACAAAAATGTGGATATGGCAGAGGCGCAAAAAGTCGCCGATAAAATAAAATCTGGCAGTAAATTTGATTTAGAAGACTTTAAATCGCAGATGACACAAATGCGAAAAATGGGCGGTATGGGTGCCTTAATGGACAAAATGCCTGCACAAATGGCCAATATGGCGGCCAAAGTAAATAACGAAGACGCAGATAAGTCGCTGCGCCGTATTGAAGGTATCATCAACAGCATGACGCCGTTAGAGCGCAAAAAGCCAGAGCTAATCAAAGCCACGCGCAAAAAACGCATTGCGGCAGGTAGTGGTGTGCAGGTGCAAGAAGTGAATCGTCTATTAAAACAATTTGAAGAAACGCAAAAGATGATGAAAATGTTCAGCAAAGGCGGCATGGCCAAAATGATGCGTGGTATGGGTGGCATGATGGGCGGTAAGTTGCCTGGCTTGCGCTAACGACTGATTATTAATGATGCGAACAGACTTATTTCTATTAAGTAAAAAAAGTTGCACCAAAGCGCAAAAATAAAGAATATAAAAAGTTAAATTATTTAGCAGCTTGTCATTGACCTAGCCTCAAGTTTCTTGCATAATTGCGCCCTTTCGTGAGTGATGTAAATCAACCACCAAAATAACCAGAAATACAGATTGACCCATTAGTATCAAGTAATTAAAAATGGGGCGTTAGCTCAGCTGGTAGAGCAGCGGACTTTTAATCCGTTTGTCGTGGGTTCGATCCCCGCACGCCCTACCAATATCTAAGCGGCTGCCAGAAATGGTGGCCGTTTTCATTTCGACAATTTTTGGGCTTTTATTAGACAGTTGTCTAATATTATTTCAATTTTTGATGATTTCCAGCACTTAACTACCAATTTTTCTTATATTAGATACCACCGGTTTATTGAGCCTTGATTTAATATAAATCTCAGTGGTCGTAACTGATTCATGGCCAGCAAGCGCTTGAATGTATTCTAGTGCAATCCCACTTTGATACATATCTGTTGCACCTTTACCCTTCAAATCATATATACCAAAAGGTTCTGGCATAAAACCAGTACTCAATTTTTTTTGTTTGCGATATTTGTTTAAAGCGCGTCTATAGTTTGAATCAATTCCGCTTAAACAGTATGGTTTACCGTCACGATTTAAAATAAAGACTTTACCTAAAGACTTAGCCCCGTTTAAATTTGTTAAATCATTTAATTCAATGCTCTTCCCGTATAAAGCTGATCTTAAATCATCCGTTAAGATAATCTCGACAAGCGCACCAGTTTTACCCTGCCTAAAACTCAATACTTCAACCATATTTCCATCAACCATTCGATTTACGATATTGTTTGAGCCAAACTTTAAAATATCACTTGGGCGCTGAAGCGTTCTATAAACTAAGGTCATCAACCTTTGAACATTAGGGCTCGCTAAATTGTAAACTGCCATATACTCATTGTCGTCCACAATGCGGATACGTTTGGTTTCTTTATTTCGAACCACGCCTTTACAAGGGTTATGTTGAATCACGCATCCCCAAGTCGGATGCCGCATTGCCCACGTAAATATATGTGATAGCAGTGCCTTTTCACGGTTGGCGCGAACTGATCTTGTCACTCTATTTTCTTCAAGATATGCTCCAATATGTCGAGGTTGTATATCTTGAGGTCGCATAACTCCAAAAAAAGCTTTTAGGTACTCAGCTTCCTTGAGATTGTCTTTGTATGTTCTTGGAGCTTTTGAACTGGCTGCATAATTACATAAATAATCATCAATTAACGATGCAACAGTACCATGACTTGCGTTCGACTGCTCTAAATTTGCCCATGCGACTCGCATTTCACGCTCTTGACCAATAGCAGCTAGTCTTTGCCATTTCCCACTTGGATACACAAAGTAGTATGCGCTATGCTTTAAGTATACGCGGGGTGGTAGGTCTTTTCTTGTCCTTCTTACCCTACCCATTTATTCTCGGCTTATTAATTTTAGTGCGCAAGCAATTAAAATCTGGTTCAGACTTAGATCTTGAATCTTTCAATTGCTTAGTTTGAATTAAGTAATTTGTTTGAATAGTAGTGCGACGCTTATCCTCTATTTGAGTGTGCGTAACTTTAGGAATGCCTCGCACATTAGTTTCCACATAGTAACCATGGTTTTCAAGCCAAGTGACTTGTTTAGATGCAGTTTTATATCCAGTCAAATCTAGTAGTTCATCATCTGTTAAGAATAAGCCCATTATTTTTTTACCCATTTAACCAGCATATACTTTTTTAAAATTTGTCAAATTTTGCTTAAGATTTACTAAATTCTTTTAGTAATCAATAAAAGCTATTTTTTCATTTTTTCGCAGGACAAGTAGTTAAATATAACGAGGAAATTTGATGTGAATACGTTCTAAGATATGGATGGTGTTAAATTGCATCTAAATTTGACCCACCAAATGGGTCAAATTTAGATGCAATTTAACACACTCGCCGTTTTTTTTCGTAGCATGTTGTGGAGTCAATCGATACAACGCTTTCTGCGCATACTTTCGCGCCTCTCTTTTCGAAAGGTTGACTTTGAAGTTGTTTTTTGTTTGAAAGAGTGCCTAAAATCAGGCTTTCTTACTCTTAAGCGCTGTTATAGTTTATTAAGGTTAACGGATGATGTAATGGTAAGGGAGTGATCTACTAAGGAATAAAAATCTGAAGAATTAAAAAAAATGGTAGGACGTGATTATATGATTTAGAAGATTGCTAAATGACTTAATATGTCTGCATAAAGTCTCTACAAATGGCTGAAGTCCATTAATGTAATTACCATCAAAAGTTTTAATAAAATAAGTATCGTATCATTAGTAAATTTCAATGAAAATTGCCTAATCTTGTATAATCTGAAAAAGTGTAATTAGCACATTAAGCTTCATTTTATTATGTTGTCAGACTTATCGAACTAATAATTAATCAGGGTCAGCAATTTGAAACTCAAAACTGAATTCTTTAATTACATTATTTTTAAATGCTTTGACAATCAATTTGTAAATATCTAAGTCAAAGAGTAATTCATACTTGGTATTAATTGATTCTTCCAAATTACTATCCTCGCTGACAGTTTCTAAATAGCACCAATGTTCGAACAAATGCATATCAGTTTTATTAGTCTCAGGGTTTAACTCTTTGATACCAACTTTTCCTTCGTATGGCCAAGCCTTTAACTTGTAACTGATAAGGGCATTGCGCAACCTTAAATGATGTAACTCATGTTTTTCTTTCCCAGCACAAACACCAGTGCATTTATTTAGTTGGTAAGCAAAGCAAACACCTTTACCTTTCTCCAACCCCAATAACTTAGGGCATAACTTAAATTCACTTGCTAAATTTCTAATCAAGTCTTCAGCACCTTTTTTGGTTCTGAACACACCATATAAAAACTCTAAATCAGTTGGGTCAACTTGATCCATGCAAACCACTTTGAGCCAAGGTATGTCATTTAACGGCTCTGATAATTGAATGGCATAAAGTTTAATATTTCGACGTAGAAATCGATTGTAGGTAGGTTGCAGTTTTTTGATGAGTTTAGCTTCTAGCAATAATGCACCTAATTCGCCAGCCGTTTCTTTCCATTCAATACGTTTCACTCGTTGCGCCATTTCCATTTCTTTACGAGTTACATGGTCTGACGCAAAGTGATTTAATACTCGAGATTTAAGTTTGACGCTTTTGCCAATATAAAGTGGTAACTCTGTATCGCCGTAAAATAGGTAAACGCCAGGTACATCTTGAATTTTATCTTAAAAAGCTATCATCGATACTTGAGGGTAGGGCGGGACCATTCAATTGGTGATTAATGGCCTCTAACACTTTAACAGAGCCAAGCTCACGTTTTGCAGCTTCCAAAAAATCGAGCATGAGCTGAACATCACCCATGCCACGATGACGTGCATCGGTTGCCAAGCCAAAGCGATTCATAATGGCATCAAGTGAATGGCTTTGCACATGCGGGTAGAGTTGGCGAGAGAGCTTGACTGTACACAAGGTACGTTGACGCAGCGTGCCGCCCATACGCTTATATTCTGTCTTTAGAAAGCCATGATCAAAGCGCGAGTTATGCGCGACCATCACTAAACCTTCTAAATGGCTGTATAGGTCGCCTGCGATATCTTCAAACCTCGGTGCATTTTTAACCATTTCATCGGTAATACCTGTAAGGCCAGTAATTTGTTTAGGTATAGGAACTCCAGGATTAATCAGCGTTTCCCAAGTTGCAGTGACTTCACCACTCTCTATTTTGATTAAGGCTACTTCGGTGATTCTGTCGCGTGTATGCGAACCACCAGTTGTTTCTATATCAAGAAAAACTAAGTCAGGTAGCCAGTGCATGATTTACTTCTTTGCCAATGATAGGCAATTCATGCCAATTACCAGTGTAGTTAGGACTTTTAAACGCTCTACGCATTACCCAAGACTTGTCTATGCCTTCAGCTGCTAGCTTAATTGTGCCGCGCGAATACTTTTTATTTACTTTATCAATAGTTTCCATCAACACCCTAGATTTTTCATCATCCTTTGAGTAGCCAAATATATCTTGCTGCTGCCCACCCTCTGATACTAAATCCATGAGCATCACGCCAGCTTTTTGATAATAAACTGTTAAATTGCATCTAAATTTGACCCAGCAAATGCATCGAATATTGACCCACCCTTGAGTATTTTATTCTAACGCTTAAATTGGGTTTACGTCATTTGTTTTACTCTCCTTTCTTGAATCTGTTGCG
>JAKFVB010000024.1 GCA_021732405.1 Methylotenera sp. | reverse complement strand
CACCCTCAGGCTTTTTTTACGAGGCGACTTTGGATAACGAGCAAAATCATCAAAAAAATGTGTGGCAGGCAGTGGGTTTAAATGGCCGCTTTGATTTTTTACTGCGTGAATATGGCAAACAAACTTTGCGTTTGCGCTTGGTAGATGCAGAGGGCGTTGCAGGGCCTGAGGCGGTTACAGAGTTTGACGGATTGCCACCTAGATAATCTAGCTAATGACCTGCCAAGTTGGTCAGTCATCCTATTTCCAATACACGCGTTGCCATTGTCCGCATTATCAGTACACTAGTCAAAAATACTAGAAATCAACCTGTGAAACGCTTTCGTTTTAACGATTATTTGTCAACAGCAGCTATTTTGCTGTTTTTGGTCGTATTCATTCAGCTCACAGGCCTGTTATCGCGGGTTGATAATGTGTTGTTTGATATTGGTCAAAAGTGGCATCAAGACAAACCGCCTACCGATATTGTGATTGTGGCAATCGATGAAAATAGCTTATCTCAATTAGGGCGTTGGCCTTGGTCTCGGCAAGTACATGCTGATCTGATTCAACGCCTTAAACAAGAAAATACCTTAGCAATTGGCTTGGATATTATTTTTTCTGAACCTGAACAATCCAATAAAAATGCAGATGACGCATTAGCTACAGCAATTGCACAAGCACAAAACGTGGTGTTGCCTATATTGTTGGAGACAACGCGGGTAAAAGGCCAGTTAATAGAAACTTTGCCTTTGCCCAGTTTGGCACTACAGGCGGCTGATTTGGGGCGCGTACACGCGGTGTTAGATGAAGATGGCATTGCGCGCAGCATCTATTTATTTGAGGGCATTGGTGCGCCAGTTTGGCAACATTTTTCGCAGGCAGTGCTGAATGTTGCAACGCATCAGCCCTCTCAAAATCAGTTCAATGCGCCTGCAGCACAAAAAAATATCTTTTCTTTGATACGAAAACAACAAAAAAGAGTCAGTTTTAAAGGCCCTCCTGGCTACTTTTCAACCATATCTTATGCGCAAGTGCTAAAAGGGGAGTTTGAGAAAGATACGTTTAAAAATAAAATCGTACTTATAGGTGCTACTGCTTCTGGCATGAACGATTTGCTGTCAACCCCAGTTTCTGGGCTAAGCCAGCCAATGGCAGGTGTTGAATTTCATGCCAACGTTTTAGATTCAATGCGCAATAATCGTTTGATTGACACATTGCCAACAGTGTCCAGTTTGATAGTGTTAATTGCATTAGCTTTGTTACCGCTGATTTGGATGCCAAGATTGTCGGCATTAAAAGGCCTGATTTCAACCTTAGTCTATTTTGTTTTTGTCAGCATGCTGGCTGCCGTACTGCCCAAAATATTCAGCATTTGGATTCCGCCATCTGCGGCGCTTTTGCCTATATTAATATCCTATCCAATTTGGAGTTGGCGTAAATTAGAAGCTGCGCAACGTTATTTAGATCAGGAATTGACCTACTTAAAAAGTTTTATTATTCAATCTGATTTTGCCGATAACACTGTTCACCACTATGACAATTTTGATGACCGCATAGAACAAGTGCGTGCAGCAGGGCAACAGTTGCGGTTTTTGCAAAACGACCGCAAAGAAGTGCTGGCTTTTATATCGCATGATTTGCGTGCGCCGTTGGCCAGCGCCATGATGTTGTTAGAGGAACATCAGCAGCTTAAATCCAAGCTGCATGCACCTTTATCGCAAGCGCTGCATTTGGCTGAAGATTTCTTGCAAGCCTCACGCGCAGAAATGAGCAATAGCGCGGATTTTAAAGAATTAGATTTTGCAGGCGTTACGCATCAAGCGGTAGATGATGCTTATGAAAGTGCCTTGAAGAAAAATATTCAGCTTGAAAGAGAAATTGTGGATGGTTTGGTATGGGTGAATGGCAATTTTGGATTGCTGCAAAGAGCTATACTTAATTTGGTGATGAATGCGATTAAGTTTGCGCCAGAGTATTCAAAGGTGAAAGTTAAATTAAGTTATGCTAATCAACAAGCGGTTCTGAGTGTGATTGATTATGGCCCAGGTATATCAATGGATGAGCAAAAGCATTTGTTCAAACGCTTCAGTCGCTTAAAAGATATGAGCGCCTCGCCAGAGGGAGCTGGCCTGGGGTTGTATTTTGTACATACTGTTGCCCAAAAACATCACGGCACAGTAGATGTAGAAAGTGATATAGGCCAAAAAACCAGTTTTAATTTGCGCTTGCCAGTGCTTAATTTTCAAGCACATTAACGCTTTTAACAGCATTGATTTTAGGCTGAGATATAGCGCGTTTTTTCGCCTTGTATAAATGTTGGTCGGCTGCATCAATCCAGTTAAGCACATTGTCATATTGAGCACCTTCAGCGATACCAAAGCTAAATGTACTATTAAATTGAACGTGGGCGTTAGCTTGGTGACTATATTCAGCTTTGACTTTTTGAATTCTTTTTAAAATAAGAGTCGCTTTTTTTCGGTCAGTATTAGGCATTAAGATAAGCCATTCATCCCCGCCATAACGGAACAATTTATCACCAGCGCGCAAATTTTGTTGAATTAACTGAGCAGTTTTAACCAACACCTCATCACCTATTTGATGTCCCCATTCATCATTAATATATTTGAATTTGTCTTGGTCGATTAATGCAATCGCACAATCTTGTTGGTGGCGTTTACTGCGCGTCAATTCTTGTGATAAGCATGATTTTAATGTGAGCCTAGTCAGTGTGCCAGTGAGTGGGTCGCGCATTGTAAAATCGCGCCACAGTTGCTGATTCAACTCTTTTGATTCATGCATAAATTGATGCGCCTGCACTTGAAACAAATTAAGCTGATCAAATACTGACAAGCCCGATGAGGGATGATGTATTTTGACAGTTTGTGCCCACACACTTTCTAAGCGCTGCTTGATTGTGCTGAAGCTTTGACCCAAGTTGTCTGGTAGCTTCGAATGGTCAACTTTAATGGCATCAAATTGATACAAATGCTGCAAAGGCGGGCAAAGCTCACCTGTTAAAATACTGCGCATTTTAGACATTAACCATTGATGGCGGACCAATATCCAAGTACTGGTCTCCGATAATAAATTCATCGAATTGCTAGCAATATCTTCTTCTGAGTAAGTCATGTTTGAATCCTGTTCACTAACAAATTCTAGTCACAGGGCAAGCCAATACAAAGCCATTTAATATTATTTAACAATTGAGCGGTATTGAAATTTAGTGGAATCAGCACTCATTCTCAATTTATTTTGCGTTATAATATTGAGTTGAATTTTACAGTCGAACGTTATAAATCAAACGCAGCAGGCAAACTTTACCAATAATGTGTAATTAAATGTGTAATCTAACCAGGAGGAAATAATGGCAAATTTATTAGATCAACTAAAAAGCATGACCACTATCGTAGCCGATACAGGCGATGTAGAAGCGATTAAAACGGTTAAACCAGTAGATGCAACAACAAATCCATCATTAGTGTTAAAAGCAAGCCAATTGCCACAATACGCGCCATTAATTGAAACAGCTATTGCTTATGCAAAAGCACAAGGCGGCACAAAAGCACAACAAATTGACAGCGCTGCTGATAAATTAGCGGTGTTAATCGGTGCAGAGATTACTAAAGAAGTACCAGGCCGTATTTCTACTGAAGTAGATGCACGCTTGTCGTTTGACTTAGATGCAATGGTGGCTAAGGGCCGAAAATTAATCAAATTGTACGAAGAATCAGGCATCAGCAAAGACCGCGTTTTGATTAAATTAGCCTCAACATGGGAAGGCATCAAAGCCGGTGAGATTCTTGAAAAAGAAGGCATCCAATGTAACCTAACTTTGTTATTCGGTTTTGGCCAAGCGCGTGCTTGTGCTGAGGCAGGCGTATTCTTGATTTCACCATTCGTAGGTCGTATCTTAGACTGGTACAAAGCGAAAAACCCAACAACAGAATACACACAAGAGACAGATCCAGGTGTGGTTTCAGTGCGTGCTATCTACGCATACTATAAAGAGCATGGCTATAAAACAGTGGTAATGGGCGCTTCATTCCGTAACACGGGCGAGTTAATCGCTTTGGCTGGTTGTGATCGTTTAACTGTTTCACCAAACTTATTGCAAGATTTGGCTGCAACAGAAGGTACTTTGGTGCAGGTAATGAAAGACAATGGCGCAACTAAAACACCACCAGCTAAAATGACTGAAGCAGAGTTCCGTTTTGAATTAAACCAAGATGCAATGGCAATTGAGAAATTATCAGAAGGTATTCGCGGCTTTGTTGCAGATCAAAACAAATTAGAAGCTGCATTAAGCGCAAAACTATAAGTTTTTAAAAGTTTCAAGTCGTTATTTTAATAAGCTAAGTCTTATAGATTATGTCTTGCAACTGTAACTTAGTTGTAATAAATGTGGTTTAACATTGACAACAATAGGCTGGACGCATAATATAATGCGTCCAGCTTAAAATGCACTAAACGCTAGGCTGTAATTGCCTTGTGGGCATCTTAAATAGATGCGTAATTTTTAGTCGCAATACAATTTAGTTGTAAAAAAGTAGTAAATTTTTGTAACAATTTCTTAGTATTATTGGTTTTTGTTAATCAATCACTTTAAGTAATTTTAGTTACTAATAATAATTTTTAATCGGAGAGTACACCATGGCTTTAACCCAAATGGCATTAGATTCATTAGATTTTGACGCAACAGTTGCATTAGCAGCTTTAGTTGCACCACACGTAGACATTTTAGAAATCGGTACACCATGCATTAAGCACAACGGTGTTAAATTGTTAGAGACTTTACGTGCTAAATTCCCAAACAACAAAATCTTAGTTGACTTAAAAACAATGGATGCTGGCTTCTACGAAGCTGAGCCATTCTACAAAGCTGGTGCAGACATCTGTACAGTTCTAGGTTGTGCTGATATCGGTACTATCAAAGGTGTAATCGATGTTGCTAACAAATACGGCAAAAAAGCACAAGTTGACTTGATCAACGTTGCCGACAAAGCTGCTAAAACTAAAGAAGTTGCTGCTGCTGGCGCGCACATCATTGGCGTTCACACTGGTTTAGATCAACAAGCTGCTGGTCAAACACCATTCACTGACTTAGCTTTAGTTGCTGCATTAAACCTAGGCGTTGAAATCTCAGTTGCTGGTGGCGTTAAAGCTGCAACAACTGCACAAGTACGTGACGCTGGCGCGACTATCATTGTTGCTGGTGCTGCTATCTACGGTGCTGCTGATCCTGCTGCTTCTGCTGCTGAAATCACTGCAATCGCTCACGCTTAATTCTATTCTCAATAAGCAATTATTGAGCTCAGATTAGTGTAAGACAATAAAATCCCGACCCAGCAATGCGTCGGGATTTTTTATGGTTAATAAGTGAATTAAAACGAGAATAAGGATATTAAAATGAATCATCAAAAAGTAATTTTAGATAAATTAACGGGTATTCTAGCTGTAACAGACAACAGTAAAGCAGCTGAGTTACTGAAACTGGTTGACCAAGCAGGCCGCACATTTATTGGCGGTGCAGGTCGTTCATTACTAGTTTCACGCTTTTTTGCGATGCGCTTGGTGCACTCTGGCTATAACGTCAGCATGATTGGCGAAGTCGTCACGCCAGCCATTAAAGCAGGTGATTTATTGGTGTTGGTTTCAGGCTCTGGCGGTACAGAAACATTATTGCCATTCGTTAAAAAAGCGAAATCAGTTGGTGCGAAATTAGTGGTTATTTCAATGAAAAAATCTTCTGCTATGGCCGATGTAGCTGATCTAGTGGTACAGATTGGTCAAGATGATAGCTTCCCATTAACCAAAGCAATGCCAATGGGTTCACAGTTTGAATTATCAACATTGATTTTCTTAGAAGCGGCTATTGCTGATTTAATCGCAGCAAAAGGCTTAACTGAAGAAGGTATGCGCGCTATTCACGCAAACTTAGAGTAAGTCTTTAAGCAGTTGTGAATAAAAAACCCGAGCTAGCTCGGGTTTTTTATTGCGTGAATGGATTCAATATCGGTTTGGCTTAATTTTCCAGCATGTAGCGCCGTTGCAACTAAAACGCCAGCAATGCCCATTTTTTCTAATGCTTGAATATCAGCCAAATGACGCACGCCGCCAGCAGCATAGAGTTGCGAAGGATTTTTTCTGGCACGATTCAGCTGAATTAAATCATTTAATTTAGCCATATCAACGCCTTGCGTGTTGCCTACGGCATTTAATGTCATACAAATAGTATGATCTGGCCAAAAGCGTGCGCTATTATGTAATTCAGCAATGCCCATCGCACTAGTTGCAGAATAATCCAACGATAATATATGTTGGCTTTCGCAAGCATAACTAATGGCGCGGTAATCTTGCAAGTTGGCGATATTCTCAGAGCCCACCACAGGGCGAATATTGAGCTCACTATTATTTCCGTGATACAAAGCGCGCGCATTGATTTGGCGAATTCCGCAATCCAGCCAAATATTAAGATTGGGATATTTTTGACTGATTTTGAGGGTTAAGTCAGCATGATTACCAGACCCTAAAATCGCATCTAAATCTGCAATATATAGCGTTTGAAATGGGTATAATTTTAGTATTGCATCAATTACGGTAAAAGGTGCGCTACCTTTGCATAGGCTTGATTGAATGGCTTGATATTGGCTGCGAATGCCGCGCTTGGCATGCACCACTTGGCCTTGCATTAAATCGATTACGGGAATAATTTGCACGAATTGCCTGACATAACAATCAAAAGAATATTTGTATGTGAATTTATCACAGCAGGTGGCTTAAATCACGCACATTTGAATCACGCAGATTTACCGTTAAGTTTAGTGCACGAAGGTGAATTAATGCGTGATGCGCTGTTGCGCGATTTGGCTCAATTGCCTTATCGCATCAGCACCACGGTCGATGCGCGCTTAACAAAACCTGAGTTTTGTCACGATTGCATCGAAATTCTCACAGATGATAACGTTTGGCAAATTTGGGAACAGAAAATCCAAGAAGCAGATGCAGTATGGTTGATTGCACCTGAAACCGATGGCTTGCTTAAAAAATTGACACAATTAGCAGTATTGCATGGCAAGCTGATTTTGGGCTGTGGCCTAAAAGCGATTGAAATTTTCAGCTGCAAAATGACTACTTTTTTAGTGTTAACTCAAGCTAAAATCGCTACCATTCCAACCTATACCATTGAAAACTGGCCTAAAGTTGATGGTCGGTGGGTGGTAAAGCCTAAGGACGGCGCAGGTTGCTCAAGCACATTATATTTTGAGCAAGCGCGTGCATTAATAGATTGGTTTGCGCATAATAATTGCACAAGTTATGTCATTCAGCCTTATCAAGAAGGAGTTGCCGCCAGTATTTCATGTGTGATGCATCAAGGCCATGCCCAATTGCTAAGTTGTAATAAGCAACTGATTAATATTGAAAATAATATTTTTAAGTATGCAGGTAGCCAGATTAATGGCATGCAGCATTGTTGGGATGCGTTTGAATTATTAGCACAAAAAATTGCCGAAACTAGTATGGATTTGGAGGGTTATATAGGAATTGATGTGATTGTAAAGTCTGATAATTCAATCGTTGTCGTAGAAATTAATCCACGTTTAACCACCAGTTATGTGGGTTTGGCGCAAGCAACAACAGAAAATCCGGCTGCGCTCATTATTAACACCTTAACGCAGGCCGATTTTAAGTGGTCAACACTGCAACGCCATACTGTGAATATTCATGTCTAAGTTGATTGGATGGGATATTGGTGGCGCGCATCTAAAAGCGGCCTTGCTTAGTGCGGACGGTGAATTAATGAACACGCTGCAAGTGGCCTGCCATTTATGGCGCGGCTTAGATAACTTGTCAGCTGCGATTGATACTGTATTAACAACCTTCAAAATAAGTCCCCATGACGTTAAGCATGCCATTACGATGACAGGTGAGTTAGTGGATTTATTTGCCAATCGTCATGAGGGCGTGATTGAAATTGCGCACCTCGCTAGCCAGTTGTTGGGTGAGCGGTGCCAGTTTTATGCGGCCAATAAAGGTTTTGTTAGCATTGCGCAGGTAGCAGATAATACTGATTATATTGCCTCAACCAATTGGCATGCCAGCGCCAGTTTGGTTGCGCATTATTGCCCTAATGCGCTATTAGTGGATATTGGTAGCACCACCAGCGATATCATTGCGATTGAGTCTGGCAAAGTATTATCCGCGGCATTATCAGATGCTAGCCGCTTGCAGCAAGTTAGTTTGGTTTATACAGGTGTCATTCGCACGCCTTTGATGGTTTTAGCACAAAAAATAGTGTTAAGTGGCGCAGAAACTAATGTGATGGCCGAGTATTTTGCGACTACGGCAGATATATATCGCTTGACTAGTGAACTGGATGAGTCAGCAGATATGGCTGAAACTGCAGATGGACAAGGTAAAAGTCAGCTAGAATCAGCGCGCAGATTAGCGCGCATGGTGGGTTATGATTTTGAAGACAAGGCGATGGATGTTTGGGTGCAACTAGCATTTTCATACAGGGCGGCGCAATTAATGCAATTAAAAGCCGCTGTTTTAAAGCATCTAAAACCCAACGTGCCTTTGATTGGCGCTGGTGCAGGCAGTTTTTTAGTAAAAGCCTTAGCAGAAGAATTAAAAGTAACTTATGTATCGATTAATGCCATACTAACTAGCAAAATGTCTGCTATGCAAAATGCACAAGGGCTTGAAGTCTGTTTTCCTGGCTATGCCGTGGCACAATTAAGCCTAAAGGCCAGCCAATTATGACCGCATTGCAGCGCTCACTTAGCTACCACCATGATAGCGCTTTATTGTTTGAGCGCATCAAAAACGATGATTGGGCAATGCTGCTGGATAGCGGGCAGCTGCTAAATTCTGATACTGGCAAAGCAGGTAGCCAGTATGGCCGCTACGATATTTTGGTGGCTGAACCATTTATCACTGTGGTTACTACTGGCCCAAAAACCATTGTCACACAGAAAGGTATTGAAACCGAATCGGAAGCGGACCCGTTTTCTATTGTTAATCAACTATTGCAACAATATCCAGCGCACAAAACGCAGCATCCTTTTGCTGGCGGCGCTTTAGGCTATTTTGCTTATGATTTAGGTCGCAGAATTGAAAAGCTGCCAAATATTGCAGCCACAGCAGCAAATATTCCAGACATGATGCTGGGCTTTTATGATTGGGCGATTGTGGTGGACCATCGCGAAAAGCGTTGCACGCTGGTTTCACATGGCTTAACCGCAGCTACTAAAACTAACTGGCAAGTACTTTGTGCAAAGTTTGATAAGCTTGCACATACAACTTCTGATTCAGCGCGGTTTGCGGTGCTATCAGATACTCAATCTAATTTAAGCGAACCGCAATATCAACAAGCCTTTGCAAAAGTAAAAAATTACATTGCTGCAGGTGATTGTTATCAAGTGAATTTGGCGCAGCGTTTTTCCGCAAAAGTGCAGGGTGATAGCTGGCAGGCTTATAAAAAATTACGTGAAATTAGTCCTGCGCCTTTTATGGCCTACATGAATTTGCCATTAAGCGAATCGGAAGCCTTTCAAATACTATCTAACTCGCCAGAACGCTTTTTGCAAACCGATGGCCATCATGTGGAAACGCGACCCATTAAAGGCACAAGGCCGCGCTCAGCAGATCCAACGCAAGATTTAGCCTATTCAAAAGATCTATTGAATAGTCTTAAAGATAAGGCGGAAAATGTGATGATAGTAGATTTGTTGCGAAATGATATTGGCAAAAATTGCTTGACGGGAAGCGTTAAGGCAGACCAATTGTTTCAGCTACAAAGTTTTGCTAATGTGCACCATTTGGTGAGTATTGTAACGGGCAAGCTCAACAAAACAGCCACTGCGGTTGACTTGCTAAAAGGTTGTTTTCCTGGAGGCTCTATCACTGGCGCGCCCAAACTACGCGCCATGCAGATTATTGAAGAATTAGAGCCGCACAAACGTGGCCTGTATTGTGGAGCGATTGGCTATATTGGCTTTGATGGAAGCATGGATACTAATATTGCGATTCGAAGTGCTGTTATCGTCAAAAATACACTGAGTTTTTATGCGGGAGGCGGTATTGTGGCAGACTCTATTGGCGAAAAAGAGTATAAAGAAACACTAGATAAAGCATCCAATCTAAAAGCGATGCTGGATTTTTTTAATTTACGAGATAAATGAAGTGTAAGTTAAACCTTAACGCACGATATATTTCTTGGTTGCATAGAGCAACTTGATTATAAATTGCTATAAAATTAAACCTACTTATAATAAACGTACTAATAATAACAGTTAGGAATAAACATGGAACAATTTGAAAATGTACGAGACCGACCTATTTGGATTGTTAAAATTGGTGGCAGTCTTTTAGGCTCTCCTGAGCTAGAGCGCTGGTTAGCTATATTTGCAAAGTTTAGCGATGGCAATATCATTATTGTGCCCGGTGGCGGCGTATTTGCTGATGCAGTGCGCGATGCACAAAAATTATCTAAAATCAGCGATGCTTGTGCACATCGTTTAGCAGTTTTAGCAATGGACCAATACGGGCTGTTGCTGGCAAATATGAATCCACTGCTGGCAACCGCAAGAACGCAGTTAGAAATTGATGAGCGTACTTGGCAACACCGTGGCATTGTCTGGCTACCAAGTCATATGGTGCTTTCTGATGATAGTATTCCGCAAAGCTGGGATGTGACTTCTGACAGTATTGCGGCATGGTTGGCCCAAAAGTTGAATGCGCAGCATTTGATTCTGGTTAAATCTGATAAGCCAAGTACTGTTAATGGTGTTAAATCAGAGTTAAGTTTAAAGCTAATGACACAAAATGGTGTGCTTGATGAAGCATTTAGCGACTTTGTGCTGAACAAAAAATTTGGTAAATGGATGTTGCATAAAACCGATTACACACATTTTTTAGAAGGCTTAAGTGAGTTGACGCTGGATAAAGTAGCCTCATCCATCCACTAGGAATTAAGTGATGACAGTAACCGCCTATTCAGAAGCAGAAGTATTAGCAAAGCTAGAAGCCGAGCTGCCACACTGGTTTTTAGAAAACGGCTGGATACGCCGCAAATATAAAACCAGCGGTTGGAAAGCCACGCTTATGGTGGTGAATAGAGTAGGTCACTTGGCAGAGGCCGCATGGCATCATCCTGATTTAACCGTTTCTTATGCGTTTGTGATTGTTAAGTTGCAAACGCACGACGCCAAAGGCATTACCGATAAAGACTTTGAATTAGCTGCCAAAATTGAGCAGGTGATTGGCTGGCAACCAGCCAAAGAGGGCGGAGTGTTAGAAGGTACGCCAAACGACGACGCAAGGTTTAAATACATTAAGTACTACTAATAAAAAAAGTCTTAGTTTTTTTAAAACGCCCTGTTTTTTTCAAACCGTCCAAAGTGCAACATAATCGCGGGCAAAATCAATAAATTCAAAATCGTAGAAGTGACTAAGCCGCCAACAATGATGGTGGCCATTGGACCTTCGATTTCACGTCCTGGCTGGCCACTGCCTGCAGCTAGAGGCAATAAGCCAAGTGCTGTGACCAATGCGGTCATTAGTACTGATGGCAGGCGTTCAGATGCGCCGCGAATACAGGTTTCTAAATTCCAGACACAGTTTTCAGTGTCTACCAAATGTTGAAAGTGCGACACCATCATAATGCTGTTGCGTAGCGTGATGCCAAACAGCGTCACAAAGCCCACTAGTGAGCCTAGTGATATCCAGCCTCCTGTAAATAATGCTGCCAATACGCCGCCAATCAATGCAAAAGGCAGGTTGGCAAAGGTCAGTAATAAATTACGTAGTCGCCCAAACGCTATGTAAAGCATTAAGAAGATGGCTATGCCAGCCAGTAAGGAATGCACAATTAAGTCTTCACGTGATTTGGCATTGGCTTCAGCTTCACCAGTAAAGGCTAAGTAATTGCCTGTGCCTAAGTTAATATCACTTTTAATGCGCTTTTTAATTTCATCACTAAAACCCGCAACATCCCTGCCTTCTACGTTTGCTGTAACGGTTTGAATGCGTTTAGCACCTGCATGTAAAATTTTTGAGCGGCCATTTTCTTGACTGATAAAGGCGATATCTTTTAAATGCAGTAGCTTGCCATCAGAATTAAACAGCGGGATATTACCGATATCACCAATATCATCGCGCGCTTCAGATTCTAATACCACGCTCAAGCCTACCACGCGGCTACCTAAGTACACTTGGCCAATCGGCACGCTTTCAAAAGCGGTGCGAATCGTATCTAGCACATCGGTAGGCTGCAAGCCCCAGCGCGACAAAGCATCTGGGCGCAAGCGAATTACAGCTTGCGGTGTACCTGGCGGCGATTGTACTAAGACATCTTCAGCGCCTTTTATACTAGAAACTAAACCAGCAATTTTCTGCGCATCACGGTCTAGCGCATCTAAATCGGTACCGTAAATGTTAATCACGGTAGAAGCAGCATAACCTGAAATTGTCTCTTCGATACGTTCAGTTAAAAAGGTATTAATGGCGAAATTAACGCCAACAAAACCAATTTCGGCTTTGCCATCTTTGTCTAAATCTTCTGCATCGCCTGCTAATTCTTCACGAATATCCGCCAAGATGCGATTTTGCTCTTCACCCGAAAGCGTACCGATTTCAATTTCAAATTCACTGTAGTGCGTGCCAAATGTATCGGCACCGTTTTGTGCACGTCCTACCCATTGCGTGACAGACTTAACACCTTTTATATCGCCAATTACTTTAGCCACTTGCTTGCCCAAGCGCAAAGATTCTGTTTCAGAAGTGCCTGGTACCCCTGTCATGTGCATAATAAAATGGCCTTCATGCAAGGCGGGGATAAACTGACTTTTAAATAAAGGCAAAATGCCTAAGCCAATGGCAATAAAAATAAAGCTAATTGATAAAATGAGTTTGTAATGCTTTTCAATTTTGTAAAGCAAGCCTACATAGCCACGTTTAATCCACTTAATCATCGGTGAATCTTCGCTAGATAATTC
>JAKFVB010000070.1 GCA_021732405.1 Methylotenera sp. | reverse complement strand
AGCTGGTTAATACATAACAGGCCAGATTAGGCTAATTTTGACTTATTGCGACGACGCGCAATACCAAATATACCTAAAGCTGATGCCATTAATGGTAATGCAGCTGGAACTGGTACAGCTGAGGGGTTTGGAACATCAGCGGTTACTGCTGTGTATTGCAAACTCAAGAAACCATTTCCGTTAAACGGAAGTTGCCAACCGTTATTAGGAATATTGCTTAAGAAAGCGTTACCAAGTCCGAAGCCTGTAACGTCCGCTGTTGTTTGAGTACGTGATAATTGAATACCAGATAATGTAAGGTCGGTACTTGATAAATAAGCAATATACTTAGTATCAGACTCTAAGTTTAATCCTAAGTTATCAAAATTGATGGTTGTAAAACCACCAGCCGCATTGAAATTACCAACAAAATTAGATGTTGTCAGTAAGTTTGCACCAACTAAATTAATTGCTTGGTTTTTAGCATTTGTATCAGGATTCCATTGCGCTACATTTAACTGTAGTGATGCAGCTGATGTAGTATTGCCTAAAGCATAGAAGCTGAATGATGATAGCGTAGAGTCTGTCTGTAATGAAAATACTTGACCTACTTTAGGTGAATCACCACTTGGGTTTGGTGCATTACCAAAAGATACAAATGGTGAGCCTGTGTTCGCACCACTCGGTACGTTTGTAAAGGTAGTAGCAGATACATTGCCTACGAAAGCTAATAGAAGGCTAGTAACAACTTTCATGTGAAGTACTGATTTGGTCATGGTTTTTCCTATAATTTATAGTAAACAATTAATAATGTATGGGATTGTGAGCTCGTGCTTTAATTAAACATGACCGATGTAAATCACCCTCATCATCTTGCAAATTCCTTACTTGTGAATATTGACTTAAAGTCTTAATTGATTTGCTATTCGCAAACTACTTGACTGAGCAATACTTGTAAAAATGGTCTTTGTAAGGTATTTCTAGATGCGTGTAGGTTACACTCTGTGTGTTACTGAGGTTTGAAGGAGACTTGCTTAACATAGTCCGAAAGAACCGCTAATGATAGATTAGAAAGACATATTTATTAAAACCGAGTGATTACCAAGCATTAGTGAAGCAAGATGCATAATGAGAGTGGGTTTGTCTATACACGTTATTAATAGAGTTTAGTACAAGAGATAATTCTCAGTTTTAAATTAAGATAAGCTTTTCTACTTTAAGCCTCGCTCGGCATTGCCTTTTGCTTTGCTGCCATCAGGTTTCACCGAATTTGACACCATGAATACACAGCTTCTCCTGTATTCGGTATTGCTAAATTTATTTACTTCAATATGTACTTCTAGCATGATAATAATCGTCAAATTGTAGGCAATAAAAAACCCGCACTCTGGCGGGTTTTTGTATGTTCTAGGCAAGCTAGAACATAAATTTGGTAGGGCGTGCGGGGATCGAACCCACGACAAACGGATTAAAAGTCCATATCAGATATCCAGCAGTGAATTGGCTTACAAGGCCATTTTAGTTCCTCAAAATCTCACTCTTATAGCATTTTACACCCAGTAAGCACGTGGCTTTTTCTATTTTTGCGGAACAAAAAATTGGAGGCGCGAACCACCCCCAGTTATATAATAAAATCAATATATTAAAAATACGATGCCTAATAATACCTCTTTCGTTGTTCGAACTGCCACAAAAAAAATATCTAAAAAAGTATCATTTTGAGAAGTTATATCCCACGACAAACGAATTAAAAGTCAGTCATTGCGCAGTAATAAGTACTTACACACACGTATAAGTATTTATGTCCCAGGTTTATAACTTACTGTTAATTATATATATTTTAGGTTATGTGTCATTTAAGTTCTCAAACTCTCTAAATCTTCAGAGTATTGTCATGAGTGGCTTATAAAAACTCTGTATTCTTTTGCCATTTTAGCCAATAAACTCTAGAAGTTTGGCTTTGCTCTCTTGAAAGGTTTTTACTTCCCATTCAACCTTTGTAAGGTCCATAAATATTTCTTCATATTTCCGCCCAAGCTCTTCATTTTTCAATCCGTAATAACAGTTAGATATAGTAGCGTACTCCCATTTATACCTTGAATCGACATCTGTAGCAGTTACTAAGTCAGACAAAATCTCTAGAATTTTCTCCCTAGCTTTTTTCGCAGAAACTAAATTGTAAATTTTTTCATCTTCGTCTTTCTCTAAGTTTGCAGCCAAATTTAAACACAGGGCATAATTTTCACCATTGTAAAAATCTCTCCTGATTTGGAATCCTTTACCATAAAAATATATAGCGCGTTTTAACTGCACTATATCACTTGTAGATTCCCACATCCTTTTATATATGGCACCTGTTAATCCGAGTGTTTCTGGATCATTTGTATCTCCATCTGGAGAAAGCGTATTTATGATCCCAAGAGCATCAATCAACGAAGATAATTTCGTCGGATGTTCAGATTTATATGTTGACAATGCGAGCTGTTGAACAAAAAAAGGTTCGTTCGGAACTGTCTCAGATGCCTTTGCCCACAAAGATTTAGCCGATAGAAATTCTCCCTCATCCATCAAATGCCGAGCACGCTCAGAAATTGCAAATATATGTTTTTCACGATCTGCAAGATCACCAATAATTCTTTTATATTCACTCAATGGGAGCTTAGGTGGCTCTATATCTTTAATGTAATCATATAAGGGACTGTCAATAAACTTATTTTTAGTTATGTTTTCAATCATTTCTGAAAGAGATTGCTGACACCGACCTGCCTCATCAACGCCTATGTCTTCACCCAAATGAATATATTGAAATATTCTAGTGTGATCTAAATCGAAAGGGATTTTTCCCTCTTGTTCTTTTATAATGATTGTGGAGAATGGCCTTACTCCATGTCGGATACCTAACTCATAAATAGCATTCGGATTGTATGTTGATATATCAGCCACAACTAAATCAGCTTGCATCAATAGTGCATACATACTCTTATCAATTAAACCAGAGTCTTGTATCTCATCTGCTCGAACACATGTAAAGCCGGCTTTCTCCACCGCTGGTTTTATTATGTTTTTATATGTTTTGTCTAAATCAAGAGTTTTTCCTGTTGAGAGATCTGTTTTTCGCCCAAATCCCATAATAACAAAACATAACTTTTGCTCGCGCGCCATAATATCTCCTAAATTCCTAAACAAGAAAATGCCGCTATAGTCCAAATTATTAATATCATTATTTCAAATTACCCGCTAATTGCGCCCATGGAACGACTTTAATTTTATTGCCACCAATCCAAGATGGCTTCTGTCCGTTATAGCTATCACCTGCATGGACAGCAATTACTTTTTTACCTAATTCAAGACTTCTCTGCACCTCCCATGCAACCCATTGGCTTTGCGCAGTATTCTGAGATAGATAAACAACTGTAATGGAGGAACGATTAATTCTTTCTCCTATTCTTTGCTTAATATATTCCGCCCGTTCACTATCGTAAGGCTCGTGAACTGAATGGTCATTAAACTCAATATCGCTGTTTTCATTTTTTGCATGAGCTCGTAGTAAATTAACTTCATTCATATCCTCAGTTGCAAAACTAATAAATACGTTACGCTTACCCTCCTGCAAAGCAGCCTTGGCCTTTTCCTCCAGTGCGCGCACGTCCCCAAGTCGACTCCAGCCACCACCGCTACTACCGCCCATTTGTGCTCTCCTCAAACTTAAATTCATTGCATGAGATGCATGCACCGCATGGGGCCTCATCTCCTTTATGGCATGAATATGTACTACTAAGTCCTTTTTCTTTGGCAAGTGCAACTACGTCTATCTTATAAAAACTTGAGAGTGGCGCTAAAACCACGATTTTTTTCCCCATACACCGAGAAATCATAATTTCAGCTTCTTGTAGAAATGCTGCCGTTTGATCAGGGAACAAGCTGGTAGCCTCATTCAGGAGACCTATAGAGATTGCACTAGCATCTACTTGATATGCATAAGCTGCAGCTGTTAACAGAAACAACATATTCCGACCTGGAGTAAATGCTTCATCAATGATATGAAATTTTGAGTCTGTTAGGCCAGAACGGATAAGTCTACCAAAGCCCGACAGCTCAGCAATCTTAGGTTGTGGTAGATTTAAATCATTCATAGCACGGCAGCAGGCTTCTAACTCCCTATCACGAGCCAGTTGACCATAATCTATGAATAACGGGTATTGATGCAGACCCTCTTCTTGAGCAAGCTTAGCGACCAATGTTGAATCAAGACCGCCCGATACAAGCGTGACTATACTCATATTAAAACTACCTCCTTATTTTGATTTGCTACGCGCATAACAATCCATATGGCCCAATCCAACATACCTACAGAGCAGTCTAATCCTTTAGCATGTTCCTGAAGTACGATTTCATGACGACAATATTGTGATAGGCTAGAAATTGAAGAGCTTTCCCCAGAGTAAATTCCTAGCGCAGACATATAGTGCAGTACATGTCGATCGAGAATTGCTAACTCATAACTAATCCCTATATTTCTTAAAAACATACTCGCCTGTTTAGGTCCCATACCAGAAGCATATTTAACCAGCCAATTTCGCCCCTCTGCTGCATTCGAAAAAGAATTAACCAAATCACTTAGAGATGCTGCTTCCTGTAAAACAACAGAATATGTTGCGGCCAATTGGTGAGAGCGTGCGATTGGAAACCGATAGCTTCGTGGTTTCCCCTCGACCAAGAGCGGATTACTTAGTATTTTTATGAGGCGTTGCGCCATAGATTCTTGTGTTACTCTAGCTTGATAAAATAGTTCATTATGGTCAATTGCATCCGCAGCTGCGACTGCTAGAGAATAAGGAACTTGGCTACTAAGAATGCAACATGATAACTCCCACCACATACGACGCTCATCAGAAACCATTGGGGCTACGATATAAGATTGAATGTCGGGACAGATTGCCGCCACCGCTTTTGAAATTGTTTCTGGAGTATATGAATTCATTTTAATAGTTCCGGAAATTGTTCTTTTAGTTCAGCAATAGCTTTTTTACCAAATAAACCAATCAAAAATGCCTCCACCTTATCCCCCATAAACATACCCCGCATCATACTCATAAATTCTGAAAAATAATCTAAATTATGGAATGCTACTTTGCCAGCATAACCAATATTCGGATCAGCCAAAGCTTCCTTAACAAATGGCTGTGTTGCTGATTGATTCATAAAAAAATCAAAATGTTGAAAATGATGAAGTTTTTCATTATCCCTATCAATTACAAAACGACACCATTCAAGCCCATCAAAAGTATCAGCCCCAGCTGCTGCAAGTAACGCAATACTCCATGGATTACCGGTACCTAAAATATGAAGTGGCTGATAATAAGGTAAATTATCTAACTCATCCCTTATCGCTCGAACTGACTTTGCACGCGCAATAAGACCAGCTCCTAACTCCCGTTCAGGGATTGCGATTATTGGAGGGTGCAACCTACTCGAAATTTCGCGCACAACATACGGTAGCGTCTCCAATTTATACCCCCCACGTTTCCTTGAGGGGGCATGTACAATTGGCAAGACTGGGGCTGTTGTAAAAGTTTTATCTCTCTCAACTCCACTGAGTATTTCTTCAATTGCTATATCTGGATTATGCTTTGTATTCATTGTGTCAAAAGCAAAAACCCAATCATGAGGAGTATGAGCTAGAGCTTCTTTTAAATCGTTGGGTTTCCAATGTTTAGATCCCAATCTTGATTTTTCATAATTCCCTGAATCAACCAAAATAAATCCACCATTTTTTCGATATTGCTCTAATTCAGCTATCATTTTCTGCGGTTTACGACGCTCAACTAGATCAAATGCCGAAACAAGAATAGTCGGCGCATTGAAAGCTCGTAGTGCTTCTACTGCTTCGGCTGGGATTAATTGAGTTTCATGCGACGATACAGACATAAATAATGATGGCAGTGGAACTTTACTATTAGCGATGGCCACTGGTCGCAAAGGTTTGGCTTTAGAAGGAACAATGGTCGCAATACTCCGCTTTAATCGCAATATTCCAGGATGATCAAACTGACCATCCCAGTCATGTAGTTGCGTATAGCTATAGCCCCCAAAAGAATATGGTGGGTCGCTGTTGTCAAGGCGGACTGGGAGAAGGCTTATATTGTGTTTTTGTGCAAGTCTGAGTTCATCTGTGAAAGTGCTTTTTACTCTGGACGATTCCGAAAACACCGCAACTAAGCATTTTGCTTTAGGGATCTCATTTTCAATCACCCCTGCAAAATCTCCGACGATGTGATCATCCCACCACGTCTCCCACTGTAGGGCAAGGAGTTTATATAGCCACTCCACTCTAATTCGATCCTCGCTTGCATACGCGATATAAATATCCGCCATATACTAACTAGCCCCCTATTATTTTTATTTAATACAAGATATAGCTATATCTTAAGTCACAAATACTATTCAGACGCAATCCAAGCAGCAAAATAAAGTGAAGATGAGAAATCATTCACGACGGTAATATTGTTATTATTTTTCACAGAACTTATCACATTAGCATCTTCACACAAAATCACGATAGGCAGCTCCATACTTAGCGCATCCTCTATATATTTAGTGAGCATTGTACCGAGGCCATCAGTAAGTATTAATATTGCCGTGACAGCTGATGAAAAACGGTCACCTAAAGCAGGGCAGTATGCTTCTACCCCTAGCTCGCGCAAAGCGAACCGTGCCTCTTCAATTGTATAACGCTGACCAATAGTGTTAACAATCCCTTCAATCTTAACAGTGCCAGTAATTCGAAATTTCCATGCTACTTGGTTAAGGTGCGCGTTTTTTTCAAGGGGGATTCGGCCGCGATTATTACAATATGCTGCAACTAATCGAGAGGCAAAATCTGCTGCCTGCAAAACAGGTAATCTTTTCTCAGCCCAATAATAAGAAAATATTGCGCTAAATACATCACCAGTACCAATTTTAAAGACATACGATGAACGATAGCAGGGAATGTCTGTAGATCTCCCATTATGTTCAAAAATTGTTGCGCCTCGTATACCTCTCTTCGCAATAACAACAGAAGCCCCTTGGTGCTGTAAAAGATGGGCGGCGGCGGCACCTAAATCTTCAAGTTGGGTTGCTGATTTGAGTTCTAACTCATTAAGTACAATTGCTAACTCTTGTGCCACTGAGCCATTTGCACTAAAAGACTCTACGTTACGCCAAGTTTGAGGATCATAAACTGCACGATCAGCTGTCACGATGGTGTCACCTTCAATAAAACCGAACCTGAGAACTGCGTCACCAGATACACTAATTGGTTTTATTTGTTCTATTTCGTTTGGGTTTGGTTGAATATATGGCCGAGATAAAGGGTGGAAATACGCAAAAACTATATTGCTTGATCTTAAGTTAGTTATAACCTCAACGCCTAATTGCTTAAGAGAGCTTATTCCTTCATTGGATATATCTTCTGCGTAAGTATGAAGAATTACTTTTTCAGAAAAACCCGAAATTACTGCAGCTGCACGACCACCTGAGCCAAAAGTTGCACTCCATTGAGGGATTGTACATAGCTCCTTATAAAGTCCGCCAACTACATGCATTATCTTTTCCAATTAACGCTATAGTATTGAATATATGTATTATGTCCTAAACTTGTGGAATAGCGAAGTTAGGTAAAAACAGGCATTTTAGAATTATGCGCATTTAATGAAGGAAGATTATCTAAACTATGGGATTACCTAGAACATTTGTAGGTTTTAGCAGCACCGATATACACTATTATCGGCTCATGTTGGCTTGGAAAGAGAATGAGCACATAGACTTCGACTTTACAAATTGCCAGCTTGGAACCGAAGTTAATTCTGATAATGAGGCCTACATTAAGAACAAATGTAGAGACCGCATCAGCATGGCTGGCACATTTGCTGTATTAATCGGACAAGACACAAGATCAAAGCACAAATACGTTCGCTGGGAGATGGAAATTGCTCTCGAAAAGAACTGTAGGATTATAGGTATCAATCTCGACAAATCGAGACGCGTTATTGATGCTACCTGCCCACCAATAATTAGGGATATTGGTGCAATCTTCGTTCCGTTCTCCCCAAAAATAATCGCCTATGCTTTGGAAAACTACAAAATGCACCCCAACGACGACTATCACTATAAAGACGAAATCTACACCAAATTAGGCTACTAATTTAAGGACAAACTATGCAGGAACAGGACTTTCCAGCCTTATACCGCTCTGCCGACAAGTTTTCACTAGAATCTCAAACATATTTCTTTCGTGCATTGAGGTTGCACCTGATCTTATTGGTGATAGCAGCCATTTTATCTATTACGAATATACCCCACTTGTCGATTGCGGTGTTCCAACTATTGGTCTTGTTAGGAGCACTCTCCTGCTCAATTTATCTTTTTAGCATGCGCCCTGATCGATACTGGTATGCAGGCAGAGCTGTCGCCGAATCAATCAAAACTATTACATGGCGCTATGTCTGCCGTGCAGAGCCATTCCAAAGTAGCGATCCCATTGCAAAGAGCGATTTCCAGCAGAAATTAAAGGCCATCATTGAACAAAATAAGGATGTCGCACAGAGACTTACTATTCTCTTAGATACGCCACAGATAACTGACACCATGACTAAAATGCGGGCTACTGCACTTGCTGAGAGAAAAATAAACTATGCAGACAGTCGCATCAAGGATCAACACACTTGGTATGCCAAAAAGGCAGTCCTCAACAGAAAAACTGCCAATTATTTCTTTTGTGCCCTGATCACCATTAATTCGGCAGCTGTTCTCTGCGCCATCCTTAGAATCAAGTTTGTAGACATTACGTTCTGGCCAACAGACATTTTCGTCGCCTTAGCCGCAAGTTTACTGAGTTGGATGCAGGCGAAAAGATTTTCCGAACTTGCAGCATCGTATTCACTTGCTGCCAACGAAATTGGCTTTATACGAGAGCAATCTCTACTACCGACAACCGATGAAGAGTTCTCATTATTTGTCGGCGATGCAGAAAATGCTTTTTCGAGAGAGCACACTCAGTGGGTAGCGAGAAAGGATGCTTAACGATGATTGTAGAGCAGGGGTATATCATGAAAGTATCTACCCAGCATTCCCACCAGATCGTCATGCTGATGAAGTACATACAAAGGGATAATACTCTTCATGACTAACAAAATAATTTACTAAAATAGTAAATGACTAAACATCCGAATTTTGCAAAAATTCCTGAAAAGGACTTGCATTATCCACTTCCTATCTATGTAACATTTAGCCCAGAAGCTACGCCAGATAGCATCGAAAGATATTGGAAAACCTTCAATGCTCAACAAAAGTTTTGTCTGAAAATGGCAACGATGATAGTCCAGCAATAGTGAGACGTTTTTATGAATTGTGGAATAATGAGTTATGTGTGAGTATAGTTACAGAGTTATATGTTCAGATAAAGATCAAGAATATGTAGGGTTATGCGATTCATAACCTAGTCATCATGGCTTGCGCCAGAGCTAAGGGCTGCACTTGATAGCTAAGTACTTACGTTCACTTTCCTGCAGTTGCTACCTAAAACCCACACATTCTTTGTCATACAAATTTAGTACATACTAACTTACCTACCTAATGCAGGATAGGCAAGTTGCCGAGATTTGTCAGACAAATAGATAAATCTTAATAAAAATTAATCTTGAGTGCTCAAAATGGGTCAATTTAAGTGCTGCTAAAGCCACGCATATCTTAAACACACCCCTTGCCGCGAGGCTTACCCCAGCATTTGATGTGGCTGATACATCAACCACCATTTAAAAGTATTTAATACCGATTTTAATAACGAAAATCGCAGTTCATTTGTTAAGCGCCTTGTATAGTCAGCGTCTATTTCCTTTCAAGTATTAAAGCACATCGCATTTGCACGCTAACGCCGCCTAAGAACGCAACGCATAGCTTCGGTTGAAGTGGCTAACAAGGGTACGGCTTCGCCCGCCCTATCAAACGGTTTCTTTTCACTATGCTCGAGAACTGCGTTTTCAGTTGCGCTCTTGCTAGTTCCATCAACCTACGCTTGTTATGCGCTACGGCGGCTCCAGAGAGCAAATACAACAACACTTGAAAAGAAAAGGATCAATATGCTTACTACTCCAGAACAAACTAACAACAACCAAACCGCGAGTTTCCCCCGCACCGCCACGGCTCACCAAAGAGCAATCAATACGACATTAAAAGTACTCATTAATACAAGCTTTTTAAAGCAAACCCCGCGCGTGGATGAGTTATTACAAGTAGCGTTAAAGTCAGCCCAATATATTGATGATAATGGTATTAGAAACGAACTTTTAATGGTGTTGCAAGCGTTCACAACTGAAAGAACCGTATGTGCTTTTCACTTAGTTACCGTGATGCTAGAAGCCGAACAAATGGGGTTAAACATTACGACTGAAGAAGCTTTGCAAGTAATGAACAGTGCGATAGCTGATGTTAAAAATAACTACGCCAGTGAGGCGATAAATTATCACTTAACACAACTTTTAGAATCGAAAGAGGCTTAATCATGACGACATTTGGAAATCACAAAATTGAGTTTGATTTAGATGAAGCAGTAGCGACGTTTGATTGCGTGGCTGGTGTGTTGTATCAGGACACCGAAAATGAAAACGTTTTGCTAATGCCGCATTTCACAATGGCTAAATGTTGGCTTGTAGACTGCACGCCTTACGATAAAAAGACGCGTGAAACAACTGGTGATTATTATCCGTACCGCACAGAGCGTTTAGGTGAGCCAGTTGAATATATGTGCTAAGTGAATGCCAAAAAGCAATTGAATACACTCAAAAAAGCGAGGCAGTGATGGATTTATTAAATAGTTACACTAAAAGCGACTTAACGCAGGTAGATAAAGCCATTGAGCTTAGGGAAAAATTAGCGCTATTATCTGAGCAAAGGCGGAATAAAGAAGCGTCGCGTAAAGAAGTGGCTTTTTTGAGTATTAGAGCCGCAGACACATTCGAGTTAGGGCAAACGGCAATGGAAAATCTAATGTGCCAAGCTAGGTTATTTTAAGCACACTATTTTGACAAAATTCAAGATGCCTTCCAGCTTGATTTTCTGACATGCTGCAAGAGATTTTAGAAAGCTTCTAAATTAAGATGAAATAAACCCATTTAATGTTTTATTAACAGCCACCGCATCATGTGGAATCAGTAAATACTTCCAAGGTTTTCCACCATGCTTATGAGAGTAATCTGACGCATGTTTGCACCATTCGATGGCAGCCGCAGCTTTTGCTTTTACTTCAGCCGAGTTTATATCCATGGCTTTTTTTGTTTCAATAATAAGATTATGGGTTGTTGTGGCAGCCACAAAATCTGGTACGTACTCGGGCTGATTTACGCCATCTCGATAGTAGATATTAAACTGGCCAGATAATGGCCTAAACCATAGCAATGAGTCACGCTCAAGAATTGATGCAAAAATACGTTCAGTGTCTGAATGAAATTTTTGGTAAGTGTAGGCACATTTTTCAAAACTGCCATACACCACTTGTGCGATTTTTCTTTTTTCTGGCGGCGATTGATGTAATGTCAGCACTTCACCCTCGGTGGTAATTGCACTCGGTTTTAATGGTGTGAATCCTTGGCTGATAACCACTTCAGACTCTGAAACATCTTCAAAGTATTGCTGAAACATTTGCAGGTGAATGTTATCGGCAATCGACTTGCATTGATTCGCCAACACATTATGAAGCTCGTCTGTTGTATTAAGATATGACTTAAAGTGAGTCACGGCTTGACCAGCTAGGTTATAGATAAGATTAGCATGCTCGTCATATGAAATATCATCAAAATTGATTAACTCACGCACAATATAATCCTCAAGCCTTACCTCCGTAACGTTAGAAGCCTGACCGTAAAGTACATCTTTACCAGTTTGTAGGCCGCGGCCAACTAATTGCTGGTCTTGCGGCTGAAAATGCATTTTTGATACATCTAAGGTAAAAGGTTTATAGCCACTTTTAACCGCACCTTTTGGCACAACTGAAATTCTAGGAATATCAATCGTATGTTTTGTGACTAACTCAACGGTTTTCTTCACAATATCAGCAATGCTTGAGCCAGTACTTGGTAATAACTCAGCTTGCTGAGGCGTTACCATAGCCTCAACACGTCTGACGATTTCTTGCTGTACTTCATGGGTTGATAATGATGCGCTGGTAGGTGCAAAGCTTTGCATTCTACTCATGTCATTAATCACATCCATCGCTACTTGTGCTACTTTCGATTGCTCACCTGTATAAAGCCGAGTGGCTGGTGCAGCAGGAATATAAACGCCAGCAGATGCAGTGAATTGATGTGTGCTTGCTGAATCTAATCCAAGTAAGGTATCAATGGTTGAATTAACAAGTACAGTACGCGCAGTGCTAGTAGCCATCCCTTCAGGGTCTAGTTTAAGTTGACGCATACGGATAGGTGAGTCGCCCCGTCCAGCTTCATCTACCACTTCTTGAAAGCGGTCATGCGCGATGATGTTTAATCTGTCTACCGCCTCATCGCCCGTTTTTCGGCCATAAGGTAAACGCAAACCACGGCCAATGGATTGTTCAATCAGCGTGCGTGCATTGGCGGCGCGTAACGGCACAATCGTATAAAGATTGGTAACATCCCAACCCTCTTTCAGCATATTTACATGAATAACAATCTCGGTAGGCTCATCGTAACTTTCAACAGCCAGTAGCTTTTGAATCACTTCGTCGCCTTCAGCCCCGCTCGTTGTAACACTATCCACCTGAATAACCTTACCCGCATAACGTCCACCAAAGAAATCATTAGATTGCATCAAAGTCATCAGCTGGCTTGCATGCGTAGTATCGCGTGCAATGACCAATATAAAAGGCTTAACCAGTTTTTCACCTTTTTGTTGCGAATACGTTAATAGGTGCACTTTGGTTTCTTCATGCACGCGCAAGCCATCCATGAGTTTGATGCGCTCAAGCTGCTCGGCACTATGGTCAGCAGGATTAAAATTCTGTTGTGTCACCACCGCTGGCTCTTTGACAAAGCCATCCTCAATCGCTCGTGCCAATGGGTAATCCATCACCACGTTTTTAAAAGGCACAGTTTTGCCACTCCCAGCCTCAACAAATGGTGTAGCTGTTAATTCCAAACCCATGAGCGGTTTGAGGTCATTTAGCGCTTTCACTCCAGCACTGGCACTGGAGTGAAAGCGCTAAATGACC